>NZ_JBFUCA010000092.1:0-11355 GCF_056405475.1 Polaromonas sp. P1_G4 | reverse complement strand
GCGTGGCTACCAGCTGTATCGCCACCGAACTGGTGCAGGCAATACGGACATGGCGCCAGAACTGCAGGTGGCCGGTAAATAGCTTGGTGGCCAGGGCCCACAGGCCCGCCCACACGGTGATCGCCATGGCCACCATCGCCATCAGGCCGGGCAATTGCCGCGCCAGCTGGGATGGCTCGGTAAGGGTCAGCCACGACTGCCCCACCACGAGCGCCAGCATGGCGGTCAATGCCAGCAAAGTCCAGCCGGTCGTGCGCCACGGAAAGTGMGGCAGCCGCTCTTCAGCGGCCACCGGCGCCTCCGCCAGGCGCAGCCCCAGCTTCAGCCGGCCCAGGGTCAGGGCCTCGCCGGCAGGCCAGCTGAACTGCGTGCCCTGGCCATGCAGCGTCCGGTTCAGCGCGACACCATTGACCGTGTCCAGCACCTGCACCATCACTTCGCCTTCCGGCGTGCGGTCTATGCGCAAGTGTTCAGCGGCCACATGGCCGTCATCCAATACCAGGTCGGCGGTGAGTGCGCGGCCCACGGTAACGGGCCAGTGCCGCACGTCAAGGCGGCCCACCAGCGCGCCATTGCGGTCGGTGGCCTGCAGCAGGGCGAGATTGCCGGCGCTCATGGTGCGGCCTCCCATTTAAAACCGCCCAGGTAATGCGCCACCAGCTTGAGGCCGTTGTCAAAACTCACACCCTGCGCATCCATGCGTCCCTGCACACCGCGTGTGGACTGGTTGACGGACATGGTCAGCACCGACACATCGTAGAGGCCCGGCAGCTTGCGGTAGGCACTCATGCACACCACGGCGCGCATGGGCATGCCGCCCGTTTCGACGAAGCGTTCGGAGCACTCGGCCGCCGTGGCCTTGCGTGAACCCCGGGTAGAGAAGTACTCATTGCCGAAGCTTTGGGAGTACATGACGGCGAAACGCAAGGGGCCCAGCTTGGGCGCGTTGTAGGCTTCATAGCGCAGGCGGATGTAGCCGGTGTTGAAATCGCCCGCAAACACGTGGCTGTCAATCTGGCAATCGGTACGCTCCAGGTCAAAGGCCTTGAAGTCGGGCTCGCGTCCGCGGCCCCAGCAACGGGCCAGGGAATCTTCGGGCACGGGCACGCTGTAGCCGCCGTGCTTTTGCGCCGTAAGCGGCACCGCTGTGAACTTTTGCGTCAGCAACGCCTGGTGCTCGCCCAGCTGGCGCGCCACCTCGGCATGTGCCGGTTTGGTGATGGGCTTGGCCGAAGCGGCCTTTGCCAGCAGCGCCTGGGCGAATTCGGCAGGAATCAGAAAACTCAGCAAATCGCCGTCCAGCCGCTTGGATACGTTGATACCGACCACCTGGCCGGCGTCGTCCAGCGCCGGGCCGCCACTCATGCCGGGGTTGAGCGCCCCGCCGAAAAAGATGCGCGGGTAAAAGCTGCGCTGCACGAGGCCGTTGTAGGTACCCTCGGTGACCGCAAATCCGATATCCAGCGGATTGCCCAGTGAATAAATGCGTTCGCCGCGCGCCAGGGGCCTGTCCGCCCCGCGAAAAGCCAGCTGCGGCATTCCTGTTGCCGGCGTCTTCACGCGCAGCAGCGCCAGGTCGTTGCGGACGTCGAAGGCAAGCAATTCAACCTCGGCCTCCTTGCCGTCCACCGGCACGTAGACGCCGCGGTAGCGCTCGGGCTCCAGCGCCAGCTGGCTGGCCACATGGAAGTTGGTGATGATGAGCCCGTTGGCCGAGACAAAAAAGCCCGAGCCCACACTGGCCTGGGTGTTGGAGTTGCGCAGCAGGGTGCGGATCTGCACCAGTTTGTCGCGCGTGGTTTCATAGGCACGCTGGGCGTCGCGGGAGATCTGGGCCGGTGCGGCGGCAGCAGGCACCTGCGCGGCGCGGCCCGGTGCGGGGGACTGCGCCTGGGCCACCTGCAGGCACAGGGCGCCGAGCAAGGCTGCAACCAGCGCGCGCAGGTGCCCCGAAGGGTTGTGGTGTTTCATCAGGGCATTCTAGGGTGTGTCACGGTACTTGCCGCACAATGATGTGCATGCCCTGCGGTGCTACGCTTTGCCGAAAACCACCTGCTGTACCTTCACCATAAAAACAAGGCTTTTTTCATGCCCTATCTGCCGCCTTTCATAGCCCCGACCCGCTACAGCGACCCGGCCGCCGCACTGGCACAGGTTCGCGCCATTTATGACCAGCAGATTGCCCACCTGCGCGATGCAATGCAGCGCTATGTGGCCGGCGAAACCCTGCCCGGCCATGTGCGCGCCTGCTACCCTTTCGTGCGCATCCATACCGACACGGTGGCACGCGCCATCCTGGAGACGCCCGACATCTCGCAGCTGAGCTTTGGTTTTGTGGCCGGTCCCGGCCGCTTTGAAACCACACTGACCCGGCCCGACCTCTACGGCAACTATTACCTTGAACAGTTCCGCCTGCTGATGCAGAACCACGATGTGGAGCTGGAAATCGGCACCAGCACGCAGCCCATCCCCATTCACTTCTCATTTGCAGAGAACGACCATATTGAAGGCAACATGGATGCAGCCCGCCGCATGCTGATGCGCGACGTGTTCGACCTGCCCGACCTGGCCGCCATGGACGACGGCATTGCCAATGGAACCTATGAACCCCTGCCCGGCGAGCCGCAGCCGCTGTCGCTGTTCACCGCGGCGCGTGTCGACTATTCGCTGCAGCGCCTGCGCCACTACACCGGCACCTCGCCGCACTGGTTCCAGAACTTCGTGCTGTTCACCAACTACCAGTTCTACATCGACGAGTTCGTGCGCCTGGGCCATGAAGCCATGGCCGACCCGGACAGCGAGTACACCGCCTTCATCGAGCCCGGCAACGTGGTGACCCGGCGCGCCGGGCTGCCCGCCGAGGCCGGCGACGAGCTTGGCGTACAGCCGCCCCGCCTGCCGCAAATGCCGGGCTACCACCTGCTGCGCGCCGACCGCACCGGCATCACCATGGTCAACATCGGCGTGGGCCCGGCCAATGCCAAAAACATCACCGACCACATCGCCGTGCTGCGCCCGCACGCCTGGATCATGCTGGGCCACTGCGCGGGCCTGCGCAACAGCCAGCAGCTGGGCGACTATGTGCTGGCCCACGGCTATGTGCGCGAAGACCATGTGCTGGACGAAGAGCTGCCGCTGTGGGTGCCGATCCCGGCGCTGGCCGAAATCCAGGTCGCGCTGGAAAAAGCCGTGGCCGACGTCACCCATGCCGTCGGCCCCGACCTCAAGCGCATCATGCGCACCGGCACCGTGGCCTCCACCGACAACCGCAACTGGGAGCTGCTGCCGGGCAACCAGCCGCAGCGCCGCTTCAGCCAGAGCCGCGCCGTGGCGCTGGACATGGAAAGCGCAACGATTGCCGCCAACGGCTTTCGCTTTCGCGTGCCGTACGGCACCCTGCTGTGCGTGAGCGACAAGCCGCTGCACGGCGAGATCAAGTTGCCCGGCATGGCCAACCATTTCTACCGCGAGCGCGTGGACCAGCACCTGCGCATCGGGATACGCGCCATCGAGCTGCTGCGCGCCGAAGGCATCACCCAGCTGCACAGCCGCAAGCTGCGCAGTTTTTCGGAAGTCGCGTTCCAGTAGTGCCGTGAAGCCCGCCAGTTGCTATACTTTTGGTAGCTGCTTGCGCTTACCTTCATTGACTTACAGCCTTATTTTTCATAAATACCTGCCCATGGAAAATCTTTCACCGCTCGTTCCTGTCACAGAAGCCAGTCATGGCGTGGTGATCGACCTGATCTACGCAGGCACCAACAACTTCACCGGCCAGGTGATTTATGACAGCCCGCTGTGCTTCTTGCATCCGCAGGCAGACGCCGGCCTGCGCAAAGCCATCACGGCCGCTAAAAACATGGGCTTTCAGCTCAAGATTTTCGACGCCTTCAGACCGCAGGAAGCGCAGGAGGCACTTTGGGCCGTGGCGCCCAACCCCGCCTACATCGCAGATCCGGCCAAGGGCTCCAACCACACACGGGGCGTGGCGCTTGATGTCACGCTGCTGGCGCCGGACGGGCAGGAGCTGGACATGGGCACGCCGGTCGACACCATGACGCGCGGGTCCCATCACTTTCACACGGCACACCCCGTCGCCATACAGGTCAACCGCATGCGGCTGCTCACGGTCATGCTGGAAGCGGGTTTTGTGCACCACCCCAACGAATGGTGGCACTACCAGTTGCCTGACGCCAAAAGCTTTCCGCTGATCGACAGCCATGCTTTCATGCACTGCGTGGCCAATGGCCAGCTGCCCACCCGGCTCAAGGCCGCCTGAGCTCGCCGGCCTGATCGGAAGGAGGGCCGGCCGCCGGCCCCCGCGGCTCGGCTGACTCGGTACGCACCAGCGGCAAATGCTGCGGGTATTCGCGCTGCATGAAGTCCACCAGCGCCTCGCGCACCTTGCAGCGCAAGTCCCAGTTCAGGCTGGAGTTGGCGGACGTCACCAACACCCGCAGCTGCATGCTGCGCTCGCCGACCTCTACCACCTGCAGCAGGCACAGCCGCTTGTCCCATTCGGGCGCCTCCTCGCAAGCGCGCCGTGCCGCCTCGCGCAGCGGGGCCAGGGGCATGCGGTAATCGACCCAGAGAAAGACGGTGCCGATGATCTGGGCGCCGGTGCGCGTCCAGTTCTGGAACGGGTTTTCAATGAACCACTGCAACGGAACGATCAGGCGCCGCTCGTCCCATATCTTCAGCACCACATACGTGCCGGTGATCTCCTCCACCCGACCCCATTCGCCCTGCACGATCAGCACGTCGTCCAGGCGGATGGGCTGCGCCAGCGCCAGCTGCAGGCCGGCAATCAGGTTGCTGAACACGGGCCGGGCCGCGATACCGATCACCAGCCCCGCCACACCCGCCGAAGCCAGCAGGCTGGCCCCGAATTGGCGCGCGCCGGGAAAGGTCATCAGCATCAGGGCCAGCCCGGTCAGCAGCACGATGAACATGGCGGTGCGCGCCAGCATGCGGGTCTGCGTATGGATGCGGCGGGCATTGAGGTTGTCCTCCACATCGACCGGGTGCAGGCCGATCACCCCCATCGCGGCCCCGCGCGCCGCGCGCATGCCTGCCCACGTCAGGGCGGCGAGCAGCAGCAGGCCATTGGCATGGCGCACCCCGTTGATCAGCGGAAAGGTATCCGGCGCGCTGTGCCAGACGATCTGCAGGGCAATCAGGGGCAGCAGCAYCTGCACCGGAGAGCGGCATTGTTCGGCGACCCGGGCCATCACCGGCATGGAACGCGTCAGCCGCAGGACAACAACAGCGCCTATGGTGTGCGCCACCAGCGCCAGAACGATGCTGATGCCGGCTGCCAGCAAGACGTGCAGCGATGAGTCGTCGGCCCAGGAGATGAGCGCAGAGAGGTTCATGCCGCAGTCCTCGTCATAGGGGTCAGCCTTTCGGCGCCCGGGGCTTGACCCGGGACGCGGCCAGCTTGGCGTTGTGGCGCGCCACCTCCACGTCGGCATCAAACGCCAGCGCCACGCCCATACGGCGTTTGACAAAACTCTCAGGTTTGCCGAACAGCCGGATGTCGCTGTTGGGCACACGCAGTGCATCGGCCACGCCGTCGAACACGATGCCCTTCGCATCGACGCCGCCATAAATCACGGCGCTGGCGCCCGGGCTCTTGAGCGCGGTGTTGACGGGCAGGCCCAGGATGGCGCGCGCGTGCAGTTCAAATTCGTTTTGCCACTGGGTGCACATCGTCACCATGCCGGTGTCGTGCGGGCGCGGGCTGACTTCGCTGAACCAGACGTCTTCACCCTTCACAAACAGTTCAACACCGAAAAGGCCCAGTCCCGAAGGTTTGCCGTCAAAGCCCAGCCCCAGGTTGTCCGTCACGGCCTTGCAGATGTCGCGGCATTTTTTCAGCGCGTTGGGGCGCATGGGGTGCGGCTGCCAGCTTTCCACATAGTCGCCGCTGACCTGGATGTGGCCGATGGGCTCGCAGAAATGCGTTTCGATGCTTCCGTCGGCGCCCACGGCTCGCACAGTGAGCTGCGTGATCTCGTAATCAAAATCAATAAACCCTTCAACGATCACCCGGCCGTGGCTGACACGGCCGCCGGCCATCGCGTAGTCCCAGGCTTTTTTGACGTCTTCGGGGCCGGAGATTTTGCTTTGGCCCTTGCCCGACGAGCTCATCACCGGCTTGACGACGCAGGGGTAGCCCGTGGTGCCATCGATGGCGGCCTGCAGCTCTTCCAGCGAATCACAAAACTTGTAGGGGCTGGTCGGCAGGCCCAGGGTTTCGGCGGCCAGGCGGCGTATGCCTTCGCGGTCCATGGTCAGGCGCGCGGCACGCGCCGTCGGGATCACGCGCACCACACCGGCGGCCTCAAGCTCTTCGAGCATGGGTGTAGCAATCGCTTCGATCTCTGGCACCACCAGATCGGGCTTTTCTTTTTCAATCAGCGCCTTGAGCTGCGCCGGGTCACTCATGGTGATGGTGCGCGCATGGTGGGCCACCTGCTGGCCCGGCGCGTTGTCATACCGGTCGGTGGCGATGGTTTCAACGCCCAGGCGTTGCAGGGCGATCAGCACTTCCTTGCCCAGCTCGCCGGAGCCGAGCAGCATGACTTTGGTGGCGTGGGAGGAAAGCGGGGTGCCGATGGTGGTCATGAGGGAGGTTCGATAGAGGGGTGTCGAGTTGCAAGCAGATTCAGGCTCAAATTATCGCAGGGCACCAGCCCTGACCACGACCAGGCCGGCACGGACTGCGCAAGGGCGCCTCTTGAAAATCGTCCGGCAAAGCCAAATGGCTTTTCGAAGCCACAAGATTAAATTACGATGATGCACTGTAGAGCTGGCTTGGGCACAAGAGCTTCAAATACCTTATACATATGGAGGGGCGCGCAGCCGTGAATACATTCACCAAGTTTCTGGCAGCCATGGTGCTGCTGATGTGCCTGAGCGTTCAGGCTGACACGGGCGCCATCGGTGTGGTCGTCATGCACGGGAAAGGCGGATCCCCTTCCAGGCTGGTGTCTGATTTGGCCTCCTCGCTTCAGGGACGCGGTTTTCAGGTCGAAAACATCGAAATGCCCTGGTCTGCGCGAAGGGGCTATGACGTCAACGTGGCAACTGCCGAAGCCGAAGTTGAATCTGCGATCAACCGCCTTCGGACAAAAGGTGTCAACAAGGTATTTGTTGCAGGCCACAGCCAGGGCGGAATATTCGCTCTTTATTTCGGGAGCAAATACAAGGTGGACGGCGTGGTCGCCATCGCGCCTGGCGGCAACGTTGGAAGCACTTTATTTCGCGAGAAGCTCGCAGAGGCGTTGTCCCTGGCTCGCAAGAACCTTGACGAGGGCAAGGGTGCGGAGAAAGTTCAGTTGTCAGATTACGAAGGCAGCAAAGGTGTCTACCCCGTGGTCACAACGCCAGCCAGCTATCTGACATGGTTTGAGCCTGAAGGTGCGATGAACCAGGTCAACGCCATGAAGGCATTCAAGGCCGAGACGCCCGTGCTTTACATCGCACCGGTCAATGACTACCCAGCGTTGGCGCGAGCCAATGGTCAACTGTTCGAACTCCTGCCGAAGCATCCACTGACCCAGCTCTATCAACCGGCGTCCAGTCACCTCAACGCACCGGCCTCGTCAGCCCAAGCCATCGGTGACTGGATGAGTACGGTCTCGGGCAACAAGTAACCCCATTGGTCCGCCCAGCCCTGGGCAGACCTTCGACTGCCCTTTGCGCCGGTTCTGGTCGCCCCTTGAGGCGCTTGCGGAGGTTGGCGCGCTGTCTTTCGGGCTATTGGCTACCCATGAGCTGCGGGCACCTCGCGCTGCGGGGCGATGAGCAGGACGCAAGCCACCGTCTTTCCCCCTTCAATCCACCAGCCCATTGCAATCAGATGATAATTATTCTCAATTAGAGTTTTAACCTTTGGGCAGCGCGATGCCTCGCCCTGAAAGACACCATGTCCACAATACCGCAGGCCACCGCCCCTTCTCCCGAGACCGCACCGCGCAAGCGCCGGCCGCCACGCCACGTGCAGGTCACTCGCGTGCAAACCCTGAGCCCGCTGATGCGCCGCATCACACTGCAAGGCGCGGAACTGGAAGGCTTTGAGGTGGCCGACCCGGCCTGCTACATGAAGCTGATTTTTCCCGAGCCGGGACAAACCGAGCCTGACCGTCCCTTGCCCGATGGCCCGCGAGCGAAGTCCATGCGCACTTACACGCCGCTGGCGGTGCGCAGCGATGTGCTGGAAGTCGATGTCGATTTTGTGCTGCACGGCGATGGCCCCGCATCCACCTGGGCGGCGCAGGCGCAGCCGGGCCAGGTGCTGTATTTGATGGGCCCAGGCCCGGGCTACAAAGTTCAGCTGGATGCGCCCGCGCATTTTTTGATCGGTGACGACAGCGCCTTGCCCGCGTTTGAAACCATTCTGGCCAGCTTGCCCGCGAGCGCGCAAGTTCAGGTGCTTGTCGAGGTGGTGGACGCAGCTGAAGAGCGCCCGCTGCAAAGCACCGCCAAAGTGAATGCCCAATGGGTCGCCCGTGGCGCCGACAACAACAAGGCCGGCCAGGCACTGGAAGCCGCGTTGCGCAAAGCCGGCGCACCCGCACCCGGCACGCGCATTTACCTGGCCTGCGAGGCGGCGGCCATGCGCCGACTACGCCAGTTGCTGATTGAAGAGCTGGGTGTGGAACGCAGCAGCATTGTGGGCCGTGGCTACTGGAAGTTGGGGACCATCAACCACCCGGACCATGATTACGGCGAGGATTGAGCCCCCACGCTCCCCCACTGCGTGTGGGTCGCTGCCCCCCCGAGGGGGCCGCCCGCCTGTGGCCCGGCAAAGCCGGTTCCACGGCTCATGCTGGGTTTAAGAGTTCAGTAGGCGTGATCAGCGTCGGGTATTTCGCAAGCGGGGGCCGAGGGTCCGGCTTCGCCGGCCCCAGGCGCCGCCCCCTTGAGGGGGGAACAGGCTACACGCAGTGAGCCTGGACGGGGGTGGATTCATCTTCGCGCATAACTTACCGTGAGCATCTCCCACTGGTGCCCCTCGGGCTCGTTCCAGTAAATGCCTTTGCCGCCAAGGTACGTGCTGACCTGCATGTCCATGGGGCCGCGCACCGAGCTGCGGTACTTGATTCCAGCCGCCTGGATGCGCCCCAGGATCGCATCGAATTCCTGCTCGCTCACGCGAAAGCAGAAATGCTCGACGGGAAAGTCTTCGTCGGTGTCGATGAAGTCCAGCGTCAGGCCTTCGTTGATGAAGACAGCCGAGAAAGGTCCTATCGTGGTTTCAGCCCACGGCACGCCGAGCAGCTCTGCCAAGGACCTGGCCGAAGCCACCTTGTCGCGCGCCGATACGATGAAGTGGTCCAGATGAATGGTCATGGCAGGCCTCTTGATGGTGTTGGCCTGTTTTATAGCGCGGGCGGGCCACGACTGTGCACCGGCGTGCGTAACAACCTTCATGGCGGCATTGCCGCCATGGCCGCGTGGCTGTAGCCTTACGAGCAGTTCTTATGAGAAAAATGGCTGCAGACCAATAGGGACGAGCGCAATCAGCTATCTAATTAATAGCAATCAAGGCCGGCCGCTCAACCCCGGTCCACGCTCACAGGTCGAAGAACACTGTTTCCTTGCCGGCGGCGCTGTCCTGCATGCGGATGTCGAATCGGTATACCGCTCCGGCCCCCGTCATGTCGCGTTGGGCAACCAGGGTGCTGCGCCGTTCGGCCGGCACGCTTGCCAGCACCGCGTCTTTGCTGTTCGCCCCCGCYTCATCATCAAAGTAGATGCGCGTGAACGTATGCACCAGCAGGCCGCGCATGGTGACGCAGACGTTGATGAACGGTGCTTGCCCCGCCACCGCACCGGGCTTGACGGTGAAGAACTCGTAATGGCTTTGCGCCAGGGTGCCGGTGCCGCAGCGGCCGAAGCCGGTGAAGCCGCGCGCTTCGGCATCGGCCACCGACGAGATGGGCTGCCCACTGCCGTCGGGCTGGGCAATCTCGACCATCGCGTCCATCACGGCATTGCCGGCGCCGTCAAACACCTGGCCGGTGATACGGATGTGCTCGCCCTTCGCAGTGGGCTGGGCCAGCACCGGCGTGAACAGGCTTTTGAGGTCGTAGCCGTATTGCGTGGGCGTAAGGCCGTAGGCAAAAAAGGGACCGACGGTTTGCGATGGAGTTTGTTTGAGTTGGCTCATGGTGTTGTCCTTCCGCCGCTTATTCAAAGCGCGTGGCTTTGGGGCCGCGCAGCACGATGTCGAACACATAGCCCAGCGCGTAGTCGGGCTGGGTCACGTCGAGGCTGAATTTCGAGACCATCAGCTCGCGCACGCTTTCGGGCGCGCCCATGTACATGGGGTCGTAACCCAGCAGCGGGTCGCCGGGGAAATACATCTGCGTGACCAGGCGGCTGGCGAAGTAGTCACCGAACAGCGAGAAGTGAATATGCTGCGGACGCCAGGCATTGGGGTGGTTGCCCCAGGGGTAGGCACCGGGCTTGATGGTCTTGAAGCTGTAGTGGCCTTCGTTGTCGGTCATGCAGCGGCSGGCGCCCAGAAAGTTCGGGTCCAGCGGCGCGTCGTGCTGGTCGACCTTGTGCACGTAGCGGCCGGCCGCGTTGGCCTGCCAGACTTCCACCAGCGTGTTGCGCACGGGGCGGCCGTCTTCGTCGAGCACACGGCCGGTGACGATGATGCGTTCACCCAGCGGGTCGCCGTTCATCACGGCATTTTTGGTCAGGTCGCTGTCCAGCGGGCCGAATTGCCCGGCGCCATAGACGGGCGCATTGAGTTGCGCCAGAGCCTGCTTGATGGGCACCAGCGGCTGCTTGGGGCCGCGCAGCAAGGTGGACTTGTAGCCTGGATAGATGTGAGGCGAATGGCTGGTCCAGTCGCGTGGGGCCAGAAAGCTGTTGTTCAGATCGGGTTTCATCGATGTCTCCAGAGGTCGAAAGAGGTTGGCGCCTTTTTAGCAGGYGCTTTTCGGGTTTTTCGTGCTGAGCCGACTTTAATCGGCCGAAACAGTTATGTATATTGACATTTTCTCGACTTATCCATAACCAGATGGTCAAATCGGAGCATGGTCGATGAACGCATCAAATACCGGCACCTGCAGTGCTTTCTGGCGGTGGCGCAGCATGGCAGCCTGCAAAAGGCGGCCGACGTGCTCGCCATCACGCAGCCCGCCGTATCCAAAACCCTGAAAGAACTTGAGGGCCTGCTGGCGGTGCGGTTGTTTGAGCGCGGGCGCAAGGGCGCCGTGCCCACACGCGAGGGCGAAGCCTTTTTGCGGCATGCCGGCGCCAGCGTCGCGCAGACACGGCGGCAGGGCAGCGCGGTGWTTGCCAACGGTGTGCTGCCGTCGGTGGCACCGTGGC
>NZ_JBFUCA010000091.1:0-11375 GCF_056405475.1 Polaromonas sp. P1_G4 | reverse complement strand
CGTGAAGGGCGAGATCCTCGAGTTAAAGAACACCATCAACACCATGGTGGATCAGCTGCGGTCATTTGCCTCTGAAGTGACGCGGGTGGCGCGCGAGGTGGGTACCGAAGGCAAGCTGGGCGGGCAGGCCGATGTGCAAGGTGTGGCCGGTACCTGGAAGGATCTGACCGACAACGTGAACTTCATGGCCGGTAACCTGACATCACAGGTGCGCAACATCGCCGACGTGACCAAAGCTGTGGCTGCCGGTGACCTTTCCAARAAGATCACGGTGGACGTGAAGGGYGARATYCTCGARCTCAAGRMCACCATCAACACCATGGTGGAYCAGCTTCGCTCGTTTGCKTCYGAAGTGACGCGGGTGRCACGAGAAGTRGGCACCGARGGCAAACTGGGCGGCCAGGCTGACGTGCAGGGCGTGGCCGGTACCTGGAAGGATTTGACTGACAACGTGAACTTCATGGCTGGCAATCTGACCAGCCAGGTGCGAGGCATTGCGCGCGTGGTGACGGCCGTGGCCAACGGCGACCTGGAGCGCAAGCTGACCGTGGAAGCCAAGGGCGAGATCGCCGCGCTGGCCGACACCATCAACGGCATGACTGACACCCTGGCCACCTTCGCCGATCAGGTAACCACGGTGGCGCGCGAGGTCGGCGTGGAAGGCAAGCTGGGCGGGCAGGCCAAGGTGCCCGGAGCCGCCGGCACCTGGAAAGGCCTGACGGAGAACGTGAACCAGCTGGCTGCCAACCTGACGACCCAGGTGCGCGCCATTGCCGAGGTGGCCACTGCCGTGACGCAAGGTGACTTGACGCGGTCCATCACGGTCGAGGCGCTCGGTGAGGTGGCGGCGCTGAAAGACACGATCAATGAAATGATCCGCAACCTCAAGGACACGACCCAGGTCAATACCGAGCAGGACTGGCTCAAAACCAATCTCGCCAAATTCAGCCGGATGCTGCAGGGCCAGAAAGACCTGGTGGCCGTGGGGCATCTGATTCTCTCGGAGCTGGCACCGGTGGTTGGCGCGCAGCAGGCGGAGTTTTATGTGCTGAGCTACACGCAAGAGAGGCCGCGCCTGCGTCTCATGGCCAGCTACGCCTCCGAAGGGCAGGGCGCTTACGGCAAGGAAATCGACTTGGGCCAGGGCCTGATAGGCCAGTGCGCTTTCGACAAACAAAAGATCTTGTTGACGTCCTCGCTACCGCAGGGCCTCAAGATATCGTCCGGCCTCACCGAAGTGGCGCCTATGGACATCCTGGTGCTGCCCATCATCTTCGAAGGCCAGGTCCGCGGTGTGGTGGAACTCGCCTCGGTCGAGCGATTCAACCCAACCCACCAGGCTTTCCTGGACCAGCTCACTGAGAGTATCGGCATCGTGATCAACACGATTGAAGCGAATATGCGCACCGAGGACTTGCTGACCCAGTCGCAGTCCCTGGCGCAGGAGCTGCAAAGCCGGCAGGAAGAACTGCAGCAGACCAACGAGGAACTGCAGGAAAAGGCCCATCTGCTGGTCCAGCAGAACGACGAGGTGGAGCGCAAGAACCAGGAGGTCGAACAAGCCCGGCAGGCACTGGAAGAAAAGGCCAAGCAGCTTTCGCTCACGTCCAAGTACAAGTCGGAGTTTCTGGCCAATATGTCGCATGAGTTGCGCACACCGCTGAACAGCCTGCTGATCCTGTCCGATCAGCTGTGCAAGAACTCGGAAGGCAACCTGACCAACAAGCAGGTGGAGTTTTCCAAGACCATTCATTCCTCCGGCAACGACCTGTTGATGCTGATCAACGATATCCTGGACTTGTCGAAAATCGAGTCGGGCACGGTGGTGGTGGACGTGAACGAGCTGCGGCTGTCCGATCTGCAGATGTACGTCGAGCGCACTTTCCGCCATGTGGCCGAAGCCAAGAATGTGGATTTCCTGATCACTACCGGGCTGCAGTTGCCGGTTTCCATGGTGACCGACGTCAAGCGCCTGCAGCAAATTCTCAAAAACCTGTTGTCGAACGCCTTCAAATTTACGCACCAGGGTCATGTGGCCCTGGCGATAGAAGAAGCCTTTACCGGCTGGAGTCCGGACAACGAGGAACTCAACCGCGCGCAGCAGGTGCTGGCGTTTTCCGTCACTGACACAGGTATCGGTATTTCCGCCGACAAGCAGCAGATCATCTTTGAAGCCTTCCAGCAGGCTGACGGCAGTACCAGCCGCAAGTACGGCGGTACCGGTCTGGGTTTGGCCATCAGTCGCGAACTCTCGCGCCTGCTGGGCGGCGAAATACGCCTGTCCAGCGCGCCGGGAGAAGGCAGCAGCTTTGTGCTCTACCTGCCGCTGGTCTACGCTTCGACGCGCGTAGCGCGCAAACAGGGCAGCAGCGCCGAGCAGCGCTTCGAGCCGGCCGCGCCGATCAGCCGCCTGGGTTTCGAGAAGATGGAAGTCGCCTTCGATGATTCCGTTCTGTCGCTGGACACGCACTCTGCGGCCAATGAGGCTGCGGATGACCGGCACACCATCCAGCCTGGCGACTTTGTGCTCCTGATTGTGGAGAACGACCTGGCCTTTGCCAGCTTTTTGCTTGATGCCGCAAGGGCCAAGGGGTTCAAGGGCCTGGTGACGTCGCTGGGGGCCCGCGCCCTCACGCTTGCCGCCGAGTTCAAGCCTTCGGCCATCACGCTGGACATGCATCTTCCCGACATGGAGGGCTGGCGCGTGCTCGAGCGCATCAAGCAGGACTTCAGCGTCAGGCACATTCCGGTTTGCGTGATATCCACCGACGATTCCAAGGAGCGCGCCTATCGATCCGGCGCCATGGCATTCATCGAGAAACCGATTCCAGCCAAGGAAGTTCTCGACGAAATGCTGGATCAGCTGCACCGTTATGTGTCGCGCCCGGTGCGGCACGTGGTTGTTGCCCTGATGGACGAAGCGTTGCGTGCCGAGGTCACCGGCCTGCTGGGCGGCAGCCATGTTCAGTGCCTCGCGGTGCCGTCACTGGCGGACGTCAAACCCGAGGACTTCGCCCGCTTCGAATGCGCCGTGATTGATGAGGCGTCACTGGCGAACGGGTTCGACCGCTTGCGAAATGCCTCGCCCGCAGCCTCGGTGCTCGGGCCGCTGCAGATGGTGGTCTGGCGTGAAGGCATGATCGATGCGCAGCTTCAGCCTGCTTGGCAGTCACACGACGGCTATTTTTTCCGCGAAGCCAGGTCTGTCCCCCGGGTGATAGACCTGGCCCTGCATGCCCTGCATGTAAGCGAGGCGCGCATGACGGACAGGCAGCGCAGCACCTTGCGAAACTTCCACGATGCCAACAAGTCACTCGCGGGAAAAAGGGTACTGATCGTCGACGATGACATGCGCAATATCTTCGCTCTGGCCACCGTGCTGGAGGGGGAGGGCATGGACATCGTCTGGGCTGACAACGGCCACGACGCCATTGCCAAAGTTGCCTCCGATCCGCAGCTCAGCGTGGTACTGATGGACATCATGATGCCGGTGATGGACGGGCTGGTCACCATGCAGGAGATTCGCAAGCTGCCGGCCGGCAAGACCTTGCCCATGATCGCGGTCACGGCCAAAGCCATGAAGGGGGACCGCGAGAAATGCATAGAGGCCGGCGCCTGGGACTACCTCTCCAAGCCCGTCAATACGGAAAACCTGCTGGCCGTGCTGCGTGCCTGGTTGCCCCGGTGAGTGCCGTCCTCATGCCGCAGGAGCCGGCAAACATGCTGAATCCGGACCTGGTCAACATCCTGATCGTCGACGACCTGCCGGAGAAGCATGTTGTCATGAACAGCATCCTGGAAGAACTGGGGCAAAACATCGTCAGCGCCCGCTCGGGCCGGGAGGCTCTGCGCCTCATCCTGCAGATGGAGTTTGCGGTCATCCTGCTGGACGTCAACATGCCCGACCTCGACGGGCTGGAGACCGCCAGCATGATCCGGCAGTACAAGAAGACAGCGCAAACGCCCATTGTTTTCATCACGGCCTATGTGGACGAGGAACAGGCCGCCAAGGGTTACGCGCTGGGCGCGGTGGACTACATCTCGTCGCCCGTCGTGCCTGGGGTGTTGCGCTCCAAGGTCAAGGTTTTCGTCGACCTGCACCGCATGAACCGGCAGCTTCAGCAACAGGCCGTCGAGCGCGAGGCGCTGGCGCGGTCCGAGGCGGCACGCACCGCTGCAGAGGATGCCACGCGGCGCGCCGCCTTCCTGTCGGATGCCAGCCAACGCCTGTCCATGTCCCTTAATATCGATGCCACTGCCCAAGCGCTGGCGGATATCGCCGTACCGGACCTTGGCGCCATGGCGGCCGTCGCCTTGCTGGACAGCCATGGCGAACTGCACTGTCGCTGCCTCAAGATTGCGGGTGGCCCGGATCCCTCCGCGGGCCCTGTCGTACTCGAATGCCATCGCRAGTTGAGCGCCTCCATGGCGGCGACGGTCCGCAGCGCCATGCTCTCGCGGAAGATAGCGTTTCTGCCCGCAACGGAATTGTGCGCGGCGTCGACGGCCTCCGCGGCAGCCCCGCAGCCTGCCTGGCCGGAGCTGCCGGCGGACCATGAGGAGATGGCTATTTGTCCGCTGGTCGCGCGTGAGCAGATGCTGGGCGCACTCATCCTGTTCGGCAAGGCCGGCGGTTTTGCGCAGGCGGACGCCGCCCTGCTCAGCGAGGTGGTGGGCCGTGCCTCTATTGCAATGGAAAACGCCAGACTCTATACGCTGGTTCAGGAAGCGGATCGCCGCAAGAACGAGTTCCTTGCCATGCTGGCGCACGAGCTCAGGAATCCGCTGGCTCCGATCAGGAACGCAGTGCACATCATTCACAGTTCCCATGTGGTCAACCCGAAAGTTGCATGGGCGCGTGATGTCATTGCACGGCAGGTCGATCACATGTCACGAATGATCGATGATCTTCTGGACGTCTCGCGGATCGTCAGGGGCAAGGTGACGGTTCACATGGAGCCGGTCCTGCTCTCGACATTGTGCGAGCATGCAGTGGAGGCCAGCAGCCCGCTGCTGGCAGCCAGGAATCAGGAATTGACTGTCCGTCTTCCAGCTGAAGCCGTGGTGCTCCAGGGCGATTTGGTGCGCTTGTCGCAAGTACTTTCCAACCTGCTGAACAATGCCTCCAAGTTCACGGATCAGCATGGAAAGATCGAGCTGAACGCTTCGCTGCAGGAGGAGGGCGTCACCCTGTTCGTATCAGACAACGGCCAGGGCATTGAGCCCGAATTCCTGCCGCATGTATTCGACCTCTTTGCCCAGGGCGATCAGGCTCTGGACCGCGCGCAAGGCGGCCTGGGTATCGGCTTGACACTGGTCAAGCATTTGGTCGAGTTGCACAACGGCAAAGTAGAGGCTTATAGCGAAGGCAAAGGCATGGGAAGCCGGATATCCCTTTATTTTCCGGCGAGGATTTCAGGCAACGATGCCGGTCTTCCTGTGGTGGCTGCGCCGGCGGCCGCCAAACCGGTGGCTGCTGTTCCCCGAAAAGTCCTTGTAGTCGACGATTTATGCGCTTCCGCAGAAACGCTGCAAGTGCTGCTGGAGCTGGAAGGTTTTAATGTGAGGATCGCGAATGATGGTGCGTCAGCGCTCCATATCGCCCGGGAATTCGTGCCGGACGTAGTCATCCTCGACATCGGTTTGCCCGGCTTGGACGGCTTTGAAGTTGCTCGCCAGCTGCGCAGTCGCCCGGAATCGAAAACAACGCTGCTGATTGCCTTGACCGGCTACGGCGAAGCCGAAAGCCGGCTGCGCTCCCAACAAGCGGGTTTTGACCATCATGTGGTGAAGCCCGCAGACATCGAATCTCTCCTGGCTATGGTGAGCCAGCCGCGAGTGGAAACAAAAGCCATGGGCGAACAATAGCTCGAGAGGCAGGTCGAAGAGGAATGGTGGGCAACTGCTGCGAGTCTGACCCGCACCCATCACCCGTAAGTCCTTGATTTGGCTGGATTTATTTCTGCGCCAGGGTCAAAGTGTTCACGGGGCATGCAGCAGTTCCGCTAGCCCGAACTCGCTTCCGGCGGTGCACTGCGAATAACCAGTACAGGCACAGGCGACAGTCGCAATATTTGCTCCGCGCCACTGCCCAGCAGCACGCGCCCTATGCCGCGCCTGCCGTGGGAGCCCACCACCACAAGGTCGGCACCCCATAGCTTGGCTGCCGTGGCCATGACTTCGCCGAGGCGCTTGCCGGATTCATCGAGCAGTGCCTGGCTGGCTTCGATACCTGCCGACTGGGCGACGGCCATTGCGTCGGTCAATACCTTGGCGCCGCCTTCGCGCATCATGCCGGCCAGGTCGGCCGAGTACGTGCCATGGGGATCTATCCCGCCCAGGTAGGCCATTTCATTGACGACATGCACCAACCGCACGCTGGCGCTGGTTTCACGCGCGATCTGCAGGCCAGCGACAAGGGCTTTGGTGGCGGTGTCGCTGCCGTCCACGGGAATCAGGATTCGCTTGAACACGGTGGTACCTCACGGGAGTTGAAACGTCATGAAKATTGACGATTCCCGGGGACAAACTATTGATGCGGATCAACTGCCGGTGGGCTGGTGCGGCATTTTTTCGCTGGCAGTCTGGCACGACACACAGAATGCGGCGGCCGGCAGCGCTTCCAGGCGGCGCAGATCGAGCGGCTTGCCGCATCCAGCGCATTGACCGAAGCTGCCTTCCCGCAACCGGCGCCGGGCCGCCACCACCAGGGAAAGCTCGGCAGTGGCTCGCGCCGTGTCCATCGCCGCCATGTCGGACTGCGACTCCCGCTCGGCCAGGTCCTTGAAATCCTGCACCTCGCCGCCGGCCTGGTCAGCCGCGAGTTCCTTTTTGTTTCCCCTATCCAAGGCGTCCCGTAATTCGGTTTCGCGCCGGGCCAGGATGCCGCCGAAGTGTCCTGCCAATGTGTTGTCATAGTGCTTCATGAAGAGGCCTGAAAAAAGTGGATGGTCTTTGTGTCTGCTTCAACCGCGATTTTCATGACGCTAGAGAAAACCGATGTTGATCTGGCGCAAGCAGGGGAGAAGCAGGGGCCGCGCCAGAGGCCTTGAACGACGCTTCCAATCCTGCATAAAGTGGCCATTGCGTGCCAGTTGCGCCAAGTCAAATGCGTTGTCGCCCGGTGTGGCCATCATGGTGGACCCCCAACTTCGTTGAAAGGCCGACCGTGAATACCCAGACTTTTGTGATTGCCGCCGCCTTTGCTGCAAGCGCCATGGGCTACGCGGCAGGTGATGCCCGGGCCCAGGCCCCTGAAAGGGCCCAGGCGCCGACCGGGGCCGCCAGCGCGCCGGCCGGCGTGGCCGCGCGGTCAAAGGCGGCCGCGCAGAAAGCTGCACAAGAGGCGGCCGATTCCGCCCGCGCGGCGGCCGACCTGGTCAAACTCACGCTGCAGCTGGCGGAGACCGCCGCCCAGGACGTCTCGAAGCGGACCGCCGCGAATATCCGGGAGCAGGCGCTCAAGGCGGACGAAGCCGCAAGAAAGGCCCGCGAAAAGGCCGAGCATGCCGCCGCGACGGCCACCGACGACATGAAAAAGCTCACGGCAAAGGCGGCCGAGGCGGCCAGGCGGGCGGCGAGCGCAGTGCGCGCGGCGTCGGGTCGCGCCGGGGAAGCGCTGCGCAAGGCCGGCCAGTCCGACCAGGCGCAAACACAGAAGGCCATGAAGGCCACGCAGGATGCCTTGAGAAGCGCGGACAAAGCCGCGCAGGAATCGGCCGAGGCCGGCAAACAGGCGGCGGACAAGGGCGCGGATTCCGGCGCCAAAAAATAGCTGACGGGCTGTGCGGATCGCGCCGGAACCATGAACACCGCAGCCCGAGCCGCCGCCCCCCCGCGTGAGCCGGCGCCCGCGGCCCCGGGACTGAGCGGCGAGGAAGCTGACGCGCGGTTGCGCGCCGACGGGCCCAACCTGCTGCCCGGAAGCGAACCGCAAAGCTTTGGGTGGATCGCACTGGGTGTCGTCAAGGAGCCCATGTTCCTGATGCTGCTCGCGGCGGGCACGGGTTACCTGGTGCTGGGTGACACGGCCGAGGCCACGTTTTTGCTGGCCTCGGTCTTGCTGATCGTCGCGCTGACGCTGTTCCAGGAACGCAAAACGCAGCGGGCGCTGGAGGCCTTGCGTGAACTGTCGGCGCCGCGCGCGCTGGTCCTTCGGGACGGCAGAGAGCTTCGCATTGCTTGCCGCGAAGTGGTCTGCGGGGATGTGCTGGTGCTGCGCGAAGGCGACCGCATCGCCGCCGACGCGGCCTTGCTGGAGGGCGCCCTTGAAGTCGACGAGTCGCTGCTGACCGGCGAATCCGTGCCCAGGCCCAAATTGCCCGAGCCCGAGCAGCGGGACGGCCTTGGACCCGATGGCGAAAGCGGCGCATCGGTTTACGCCGGTACGGTGATCACGCAGGGTACGGGCCTGGCCCGGGTGCATGCCACCGCGGGCCGCACCGCGATGGGCCGCATCGGCGTGGCCCTTGCGACGACGCAGGCTCCGGCCTCCAGGCTGTACCGGCAGTCGCGGCGCATCGTGCGGGGATTCGCCGGCGCCGGGCTGGCCGTCGCCGCGCTGCTGGTGCTGCTGGCCTGGCTCAGGGACGGCCAGGGCTTTGTCGCCAGCCTGCTGCCGGCGATTGCTTTTGCGATGGCGGTGCTGCCGGAGGAGATTCCCGTCGTCCTCGCGGTGTTCCTGGCGCTGGCGGCCTGGCGATTGTCCCGGCAGAAAATCCTCACGCGCCGGGTCGACGCCATCGAGGTGCTGGGCGCGATCACGGTATTGGCCGTGGACAAAACCGGCACCCTGACGCAGAACCGCATGGCGCTCGTTGAGCTGGCGGGTGCGGATGCCGTGTTCAAGGCCGGCAGCGATGCGCAGCTTCCTCCCGCGCTCACGGGACTGCTCGAATGCGCGATGCTGGCCACGCCGCCGAAGCCGTTTGACCCCATGGAAAAAGCCATACGGGTCCTCGGGGATTTGCGCCTGGGCCCGGATTCGACAGCGCGCCAGGGCACCGCGCCGGCGCTGCAATATGCGCTCACGCCGCAGCTACTGGCCGTCACCCATGCCTACGGCGGCGAGATCCAAGGGCGTTATTTCCTGGCCACCAAAGGCGCGCCGGAGGCGGTCATGGACTTGTGCCGGCTCCCGGGGCTTCAACGCGAGGCGGTGCAGCAGCAGGTGCAGGACATGGCGGCAAGAGGCCTGCGCGTGCTCGGTGTGGCGAGCGGTGAGTGGACGGGTACCGCATTGCCCGAAAGCCAGCAGGGCTTCACGCTGCGCTTTGCCGGCTTGCTGGGCCTGGCCGATCCGCTGCGGCCCACGGTACCGCAAGCCGTCCAGGATTGCCGCGAGGCGGGCATACGCGTGATCATGATGACGGGGGACCACCCTGTGACGGCCAGTGCGATCGCCCGACAGGCGGGCCTGCCCAATCCCTCCGACGTGCTGACCGGTGCGGACATCGATGCGCTGGACGATGCCTCGCTGCGGACCCGCTTGAGGAACGCAGCCATCTGCGCGCGGCTCAGGCCCGAGCAGAAGCTGCGGTTGGTGCGCGCGCTGCAGGCCGACGGCGGCACGGTGGGCATGACGGGCGACGGCGTCAACGATGCACCCGCGCTCAAGGCCGCGGATGCCGGGATCGCCATGGGCGAGCGCGGGACCGACGTGGCGCGCGAAGCCGCGGCCCTGGTGCTGCTGGACGACAGCTTCGCCAGCATCGCGACCGCCATACGCCAGGGCCGCCACGTCGACGACAACATCCGCAGCGCCGTGCGCTTCGTCTTCGCGGTGCACGCGCCCATCGTGGCGCTTGCTCTGGTTCCCGCCTTGCTTCGCTGGCCCGCCCTGTTGCTGCCCGCGCAGATCATCCTGCTTGAGCTGATCATTGATCCGGCCTGCTCGATATTGTTTGAAGCTCAGCCGGCGGATTCCCAGCTGATGCGCCGTCCGCCCAGGCCGGCCGCGGATTCGCCGTTTGCCTTGCGCAACATGGTCTATGGCCTGTCGCAAGGCTTTGGCCTGGCCTTTGTTCTGCTCGCGGCCAATTGGTCCCTGCTGGAGCAAGGCTGGCCCGCTGCCGAGGTGCGCACGACGATGTTCGTGAGCCTGGTCGCGGGCCTGTTCCTGCTGGTGCTGGTTCACCGGCATTCGGTGCATATCTTCAGGAATCCCTGGCTCCCGCGTCTGGCCGCCGCCGTGGCCGCGCTGCTTTCGCTGGCGCTGTGGGAGCCTTGGCTGCGCGGGGTCATGGGCTTTGCCGCGCCGTCCGGGCGGGGCGCCGCCTGGCTGCTGCTGATCCTGGGCGCCATGACGCTGTGGCTGCTGGCCCTGCGCTTTGTTTCAACGGCATCGCGCAAGGCGTGAGCGGGGGAGAGTCCTGCGGCAAGGCTGCCGCCCTTGATGTACGTCAAGGGGTGAGCCGGTCGCCTCCCATACCCTTGCTGGTGCCCGGTACCAGACCAGCGCCCGACCAAGCGCCACCGAGCCCAACCTTCGAAGGAACAGAATCATGTCCAACTCCACCCTTATCGTCTGTTATTCCAATACCGGCACCTCGCGCCGCGTGGCCGACCTGCTGGCCAGCCAGTTCCAGTGGCCGCGTGGCGAGGTGCGCGAAACGCGCTCACGCGCCGGCACCGTGGGCATGCTGCGCTGCGTACTGGATTCGCTGCTCAGGCGCCATCCCGAGATCCGCTACGAGGGGCCTGACCCGCGCAGTTTCGGCACGGTGGTGCTGATCGCGCCCATCTGGCTTGCCGAGCTGGCCGGGCCCATGCGCAGTTTTGTGCGCGACCATACCTCCAGCCTCAAGCGGGTTGCCGTCATCTCGGTGATGGGCGGCAAGGGCCCCACCAATGCCTTCGCCGAGATCGACCGGATACTGGGCCGTCCGCCCATCCTGTCGACCTCGTTCACCGCGCGCGAAGTGGATGACGGCAGTTACGCGTCCGACCTGAACGTCTTCGGCGCCGCGGTCCGGGACCACGCGAAGAAGGACGATGTGGTCCGGCCGACGGACCTGTCGCCCAGCGCCGTGTGAGCGCGTTCCTTCCTGCCGCCGCGGTGCCGCCGTTTTTTAACCACCGGAAACCGGAACATGCCCGCCGAGCTGACCATTGCGCCCGCCGGGCCCGCGCCCGCGGATGTGCCGCTGCAGCCTTTGCTGGCCCGCATGGCCAACGGCATTTCGCCCGCATCCGTACTACTGGCGCAGGCCGACTGGCTGAGCCACCTGGCGGCATCGCCGGGAAAACAGGCGGAAATGGCCGCCACCGCCTGGCACRAGCTGCTCCAGTGGACGCAATATGCCGGTCATTCCTGCTACGGCCGCTCAGCTGCTCCAGTGGACGCAATATGCCGGTCATTCCTGCTACGGCCGCTC
>NZ_JBFUCA010000090.1:0-11382 GCF_056405475.1 Polaromonas sp. P1_G4 | reverse complement strand
CTGCTGCAGGAGGGAAACCGCCTGCGCAGCGAGGCGATCGCCCTGCAGAAGGAATCCCTGGCCGTGCAGAAGTCGCTGGTCGATGAAACCCGTGCCAACATTGTGAAAGCCRGCAAAGTCAATGATCAGGCGCTGGATATGCAGCGCCGCGCCAAGGTGGCCGTCAAGGTCATTTTCGGCATCGTATTTATTCTTGTTGTGTACCTCAGCTATTTGCTGTTTTTTAGATTGAACCTCCCGTGAAAGTTCTTGTTATTGGCGGCGGCGGCCGTGAGCACGCGCTGGCCTGGAAACTGGCGCAGTCTCCCAAGGTTCAGGCGGTGTATGTTGCGCCCGGCAACGGCGGTACCGCGCTGGATGCGCGCCTTGAAAATGTTGACATCACCGACGTGAAGGCGCTGCGCGAATGGGCGCTGACCGAGAAGATCGCGCTGACAGTGGTGGGCCCCGAGCAGCCGCTTGCGGCCGGTATCGTTGACGAGTTCCGAGCGCACGGCTTGCGGGTTTTTGGCCCGACCAAGGCGGCGGCGCAGCTGGAAAGCTCCAAGGCATTCTCCAAGGCCTTCATGAAGCGCCACGGTATTCCGACGGCCGAATACGAAACCTTCACCGACGCCGCGGCGGCCCATGCCTATGTGGACGAAAAAGGCGCCCCCATCGTCGTCAAGGCCGACGGCCTTGCGGCCGGCAAGGGCGTGGTGGTGGCCATGACGCTGCACGAGGCGCACGAGGCCATTGAATTCATGCTGGCACCGAACCCCGACTTCAACCCGCTTGGCGTGGCACATAACGAAGGTGGCGCGCGCGTGGTGATTGAAGAATTTTTGCAGGGTGAAGAAGCCAGCTTCATCGTGATGTGTGACGGCAAGAATGTGGCCGCCATGGCGACCAGCCAGGACCACAAGCGCTTGCTTGACGGTGACGAAGGTCCCAACACCGGCGGCATGGGCGCGTATTCACCGGCCCCAGTCGTTACCCCCGAAGTGCATGGCCGTGCCATGCGCGAGATCATCCTGCCGACCATCAAGGGCATGGAAAAAGACGGCATTCCGTTCACCGGATTTTTGTATGCCGGCCTGATGATTGATGCGGAAGGCAAGCCGAAAACACTGGAGTTCAACTGCCGCATGGGCGACCCGGAGACGCAGCCGATCATGATGCGCCTCAAAACCGACCTGTATGAGGTGATGATGGCCGCCACCTCGGGTGCGCTGGACCAGATCGAGCTGGACTGGGACCGCCGGCCGGCCCTGGGCGTGGTGATGGCCGCGCACGGCTATCCGCTGAACCCTCGCAAGGGCGACGTGATTCATGGCCTGCAAAAAGGAACCGATGCAGCCGAAGATTCGATGGTTTTTCATGCCGGAACTCGCAAGCAGGGCGACGCGACGGTGACGGCTGGCGGCCGGGTTTTGTGCGTGACGGCGCTCGGCAGTACGGTGAAAGCCGCGCAGCAACGTGCCTACGAAGTCGCCCAGGACATCGGATTTGATGGCGCGCAGTACCGCAAAGACATCGGCTGGCGCGCGGTCAAGTCCTGATCACGCAATGCGCGCTCGTTTTTTCTTCCGCCCTTCGGGTAACACTGCAGCATGACCGATATTCCAGGCGTTCGAGACTTTCTGCTGGCGCTGCAGCAGCGCATCACCGGCGCCGTTTCCGGGATCGACGGCCAGTCCTTCACGGCGGACCATTGGCAGAAAGCGCCAGGCGAGACGCTGCAGGGCAATGGCATCACCATGATCCTGGAGCAGGGCCAGGTGTTTGAGCGTGCCGGCTGTGGGTTCTCGCATGTGCGGGGCCCCAAGCTGCCGCCTTCGGCGACGCAGCACCGTCCGGAGTTGACAGGCGCACCTTTTGAGGCCCTGGGGGTTTCGCTGGTGTTTCACCCGCGTAATCCCTACGTGCCGACAGTCCACATGAATGTGCGCATGCTGGCCGCGACCCCGGTGTCAGGCTCGGGCGAGCCCGTCTGCTGGTTTGGCGGCGGCATGGACCTGACGCCTTATTACGGGTTTGAAGAGGACGCGGTGCATTTCCACCAGACCTGCAAGGACGCGCTGGCACCGTTTGGCGACGACAAGTACCCCYGGTTCAAACAATGGTGTGATGAGTACTTTTACCTGAAGCACCGGCAGGAGCAGCGCGGAATTGGCGGCGTTTTCTTTGACGACTTCCAGGAGCTGGGGCTGGACCGGAGCTTTGCCCTGATGCAGGGTGTGGCCGACTCATTTTTGCAGGCCTATTTGCCAATCGTTGAACGGCGCAAGGACACACCGCATGGCGAGCGGGAGCGCGAATTCCAGCTTTACCGGCGGGGCCGGTATGTGGAGTTCAACCTTGTATGGGACCGCGGCACGCACTTTGGTTTGCAGTCCGGGGGGCGCACGGAGTCGATCCTGATGTCCATGCCGCCGCTGGCGAGCTGGTCTTATCAGCGGGGCGTAGAGGCGGGCAGCCCTGAAGAGCGCCTGTATACGGAGTTTTTGCCGAGACGGGACTGGGTTTGATGGCAACGCCGTCACCGGCGCAAAAGCGCATCGGCATGTTTGGTGGTGCGTTTGATCCGCCGCACAGTGCGCACGTTGCACTGGTGCAGGAGGCGATCCGGCAGTTTGGCCTTGATACCCTGTACGTTGTTCCGACCGGCCACGCCTGGCACAAGTCACGCGCCCTGAGCGCGCCGGCTCACCGGCTGGCCATGGCCAGACTGGCTTTTGGCGATATTTCTGGCGTTCGGGTGGATGCGCGCGAGGTTGAACGCAGCGGGCCGACTTTCACCATTGACACGCTTTTGGCGCTCCAGGAGGAGAATCCGGGCGCCCAGCTTTACCTGTTCATTGGCGCAGACCAGTTTGCCGTCTTCAGGCAATGGCACCGGTGGCAGGACATTCTTGACCTCGCTATAATTTGTATAGCTGATCGCGCACAATCCACGCTGGCTGGAGCTCAATTTGAGTCCTACGAAAGCCGCAGCAACCGTTTTGTCCTGCTCAATCTTCCCCTGATGCCTGTCAGCGCCACCCAGATTCGCCAGTTAATGGCCTCCGGAGCCGCGGTGACAGGGGGAATTACCCAGTTGGTCCCTGAAGCCGTTGCGCGTTATATTTCACTTCACCAGCTGTACGGTTCCCATTAATTTCCCACTTTATCGAAGCAAAACACTGCATGACATCCACCACCGTCAAAACCTCCGCCGCCGCCGACAAAAAGGACGTGCAGAAACTGCAGCGTGCCATCATTGACGGTCTGGAAGACGTCAAGGCGCAGGACATCCAGGTGTTTGACACGGAGCACATTACGTCACTGTTCGAGCGCGTGATCATCGCCTCCGGCAGCTCCAACCGTCAGACCAAGGCATTGGCCGCCAGCGTGCGGGATGCCGTGCGGGACGCAGGTTTTGCCAAGCCTCGCATCGAAGGCGAAGACAACGGGGAATGGATCATTGTCGATTGCGGCGCCGCCGTGGCGCACATCATGCAGCCGACCATTCGTCAGTACTACCACCTGGAAGAGCTGTGGGGCGACAAGCCCATCAAACTCAAGCTGGGCGCGCCCGCGCCGCTGGTGAAGGCGTCGAAGGCCGATGTCGAGCTGGAAGCCAAACCCAAGGTTTCCCGCGCCGGCGCGAAAACTGCGAAACCAGGCGCAAAGACCTCCGCGAAGTCGGCGGCCAAAGCACCTGCAAAGGCGCCGACTGCCCCCGATTCAAGCTATGTGGGCCGTGTTGGCAAGACCAATGACTGGACCGCCAAGCGCAATGCCGCCACGCCGGCTACCGAACCAGCCGCAAAGCCGGCACGGGCAGGCGCCAAAGCGGCTCCTGGCAAGTCATCGGCAAAGCCTGCGGTTAAAACACCGATTGTCAAAGTGCCCGTAGCCAAAAAGGTGGCGGCGAAGAAAACAGCAGCGAAAACCGCCGCTAAAACGGCAGCCCGCAAACCCGCCGCCAGGAAAACTCCGTCCCGGAGAAAATGAGGCTCACGATCGTAGCGGTCGGCCAGAAAGTGCCCGACTGGGCGCAAACGGCCTATGACGACTACGCCAAGCGCTTCCCGCCTGAGTTGAAAGTCGAGCTCAAAGCCGTCAAGACCGAACCGCGCGCCTCCAAGACCCTGGAAAACCTGCTGTCGGCTGAGCGCGGGCGCATAGAGGCCAGCATCGCCCGCGGCACCCGCGTCGTGGCGCTCGATGAACGCGGCACGGCCGTCACTACTGTGGCACTGGCTGAACGGCTCAAGGCCTGGCAACTCTCCGGTGACGACGTCGCCATCGTTATCGGCGGGCCCGACGGGCTGGACGCCGGTTTCAAACAGTCTGCGCATGAGCGTCTGCGCCTCTCAGACCTGACCTTGCCCCATGCCATGGTGCGCGTGCTGCTGATTGAGCAGCTTTACCGTGCCTGGAGCATCACCATTAACCATCCTTATCATCGCGAATAGTCCCGTCCATGGCTGACTTCATCTACCTGGCCTCGCAAAGCCCGAGGCGACGGCAATTGCTGGAACAACTCGGCGTGCGTCACGAACTGCTGCTGCCGGACGCCGATGAGGACGCTGAGTCGCTGGAGGCGGTGCTTAAAAACGAGGCACCCGCTACCTACGTCCAGCGTGTCACCGGCCTCAAGCTCGATGCGGCAATCGCCCGCATGAAGCGGCGCAAGCTGCCGCCGGCGCCCATCCTTTGTTCGGACACTACGGTGGCCATGGGTCGGGTGATTTACGGCAAGCCGGAGGACGGGAAAGACGCGGCCCGCATGCTGCGCGAGCTTTCGGACGGCACGCACAGGGTGCTGACCGCGGTGGCGGTGCAGTTCGGGCGCCGTCGTTTCGAGGCGCTGAGCACTTCGCGTGTCAGTTTTGACGCGCTGACGCCCGCGCAGATCCGCAGTTATGTGGCCAGTGGCGAGCCCATGGGTAAAGCCGGCGCATATGCTGTGCAGGGCAGGGTGGCGATGCACATCAGCCGCATCGATGGCTCCTACAGTGGCATCATGGGGCTCCCGCTGAGGGAAACCGCCCGGCTGTTGCAGGCCGCGGGTATTCGTCTCTAGCGCCTCTAGCCAACTCAATCTTCCAAAAGACATGCAACAAGACATCCTGATCAACTGGTCTCCCCAGGAAACSCGGGTGGCGATGGTCGAACACGGCGCAGTGCAGGAGCTTCACGTTGAACGCACCCTGGAACGCGGCCTGGTCGGCAATGTGTACCTGGGCAAGGTCGCCCGCGTGCTGCCCGGCATGCAGTCGGCCTTCATCGACATCGGCCTGGACCGTGCAGCCTTTCTGCACGTGGCAGACCTCATGAGCAGCATCAACAGCCGCCATGCCGACTCCGACGCACAGGCCGCCGGTGGACTTATCGCACCGGCCATGGCGTCGCTGCAACCGATTGAAAAGCAGCTGTTCGAAGGGCAGGCCGTCATGGTGCAGGTTCTCAAGGACCCGATAGGCACCAAGGGCGCACGGCTGACGGCACAAATCAGCATTGCCGGCCGGTTGCTGGTGTTTTTGCCGCAAGACAACCACATCGGTGTGTCGCAAAAAATACCCCCCAGGCAACGCGAAGAGCTTCGTCAACGGGTTCAGGCCCTGACTGCGGACATGGGTGGCGGATTCATACTGAGAACCAATGGCGAGGACGCGACAGACGCTGAACTGGCAGAGGACATCACCTACCTGCGCAAGACCTGGGGACGGATCAAGGATGCGTCTGTGCGTTTACCCCCCGCTTCCGTGCTGCACCAGGACCTTAATCTGCTGCAACGCGTGCTGCGCGACCTGGTGGTAGAGGAAACGCAGACCATCCGCATTGATTCACGTGAGCAGTTTGAAAAGCTGAAGGCGTTTGCTGTGGAGTTCATGCCGGCAACCGAACCGAAGCTGCAGCACTACGGCGGCGAACGTCCTATTTTTGACTTGTTCAACATTGACGAGGAAATTGCCAAAGCACTGGGCCGGCGGGTCGATCTCAAGTCAGGCGGTTACCTGATCATCGACCAGACGGAAGCGCTGACAACCGTCGATGTCAATACCGGCGGATTTGTCGGCGCCCGCAACTTCGACGACACGATTTTCAAGACCAACCTGGAGGCATCGCAGGCGATTGCCCGACAGCTGCGCCTGCGCAATCTTGGCGGCATTGTGATCGTTGATTTCATCGACATGATCAAGGAAAACCACCGAGATGCGGTGCTGACCGAATTTCAAAAACAGCTTTCACGAGACCGTATCAAGACCAGTGTCAACGGTTTTTCTGCGCTGGGCCTGCTGGAGATGACGCGCAAGCGCACCCGCGAATCGCTGGCCCATCAGCTTTGTGAGCCCTGCGCCGCTTGCATGGGCAAAGGCGTGGTTAAAACGGCGCGGAGCGTGACCTACGACATCCTGCGCGAAATCCTGCGCGAAGCGCGGCAGTTCAACCCGCGCGAATTCAGGGTGGTGGCTTCGCCCAAGGTGATTGAACTTTTCCTCGACGAAGAAAGCCAGCACCTGGCCAGCCTGAGCGACTTCATCGGTAAACCCATTTCCCTGCAGGCGGAAGCGGCGATGGCTCAGGAACAATACGACATCGTGCTGCTGTGACCTTCATGCCTCTTTCAATGTTCAGCCAGAACCGCCAACCCATTCCCATCCTGGTCTACCACCAGATTGCCGAGGCTCCGCCCAAGGGCAGCAGTCCGTTTCGCGGGCTCTATGTGGCACCCGCGGCTTTCGCGCGGCAAATGGCCTGGCTCAAGCGACTGGGCTACACGGGCGTTTCGATGAGCGGCCTGCTGCCTTACCTGCGCGGCGAGCGTAGCGGCAAGGTGGTTGGCATCACATTTGACGACGGTTACCGCAACAACCTGACCCAAGCCCTGCCGGTGCTGGTGAAGCAGGGCTTTTCGTCGACCTGTTATGCAGTCAGCGGTCTGCTCGGGAAAACCAATATCTGGGACGGGGGCATAGGCATCCCGCAGACCCCGCTGATGGACGAGGCCGAGATCCGCCAATGGGTGGCGGGCGGGCAGGAGATAGGCTCGCACACCCACAGCCATGTCAATCTAATGGAAACCGACGAGCCGGGCTGCCGCGAGGAGATGGTGCTGGGAAAGACCGGGCTGGAGGCCGTCTTGGCCCAGCCGGTCGAGCATTTCTGCTATCCCTACGGCCACTACGAGGCCAGGCACGTCGAGCTGGTTCGGGAGCTGGGGTTTGCCACCGCCACCACCACGCAGCGCAGCCGCTGCCATGCTGGCATGAACCTGCTGCAGCTGCCGCGGGTGCCGGTGCTGCGCTCGACCACCTTGCCGGTGTTCTGGCTCAAGATCGCCACGGCCTACGAGGACCGCCGGAAAAAATGAGCCCGCCTGATTCTTCCTCCAGGAAACTGCGCGTCGCCGTCTTCAACCGAACCTTCTCGCCCACCGGCGGCGGCGCAGAGCGCTATTCCATCGCCCTCGTCGAGCAGCTCTCGGCCCGGCACGAGATGCATGTGTTCGCGCAGGACATCGACCACAAGTGGCCCGGTGTGACTTACCACAAGGTCTCTTCCCCGCTGCGCAAGCCGCGCTGGGTGAATCAGCTGTGGTTTGCCACGGCCACCTGGTGGGCGACACGGCACGGCTTCGACGTGGTGCACTCGCATGAAAACACCTGGCACGGCGAGGTGCAGACGGTGCACGTGATGCCGGTCAAACACAGCCTGTTCCGGGGACGCCGCGGCCTTCGCCGCTTCTTGCGCTGGATCAAGGTCGTGACCAGCCCGCGCCTGCTGGCTTACCTGGCACTGGAGCGCGCGCGCTATATCCCGCGCCCGGGCCGGYAAGTGGTGGTGACGTCCGAAAGCCTGCGGCCCATCATGGCGGCTGCTTACCCGGACAACAGCGCCGCGATTTCAGTGATCACGCCGGGGATCACGCTGCCCAGCTCGATGAACGCTGATCGCAAACGCCAGGCGAGGGCGCTACTGGGGTTGCCGGCAGAGGGCACCTGCCTGCTGTTTGTGGGCAACGATTACCGCAAGAAGGGCCTGGAGGCCTTGCTGCAAGCCATGACGCGGCTGCCAGCCGATGTGGTGCTGGCGGTGGTGGGTAACCCTGCGCATATTGCCGAATTCCGCGCACTTGCCGGAACACTCAAACTCGGTGCACGGGTGTTTTTCCTGGGTGCGCTCAAGGACGTCAGCCCGGCCTACGAGGCCGCCGATATCCTGGTGCACCCCACCTTCGAGGACACTTTTGCGATGGTGGTGCTGGAGGCCATGGCCCACGGCCTGCCGGTGGTGGTCAGCGGGCCGAATTACTGCGGTATTTCCGGCCTGCTGAGCCAGGGTGTGAATGCCTTGATGCTGGACGATCCCCGGGATGCGGGYGAACTGACGCGGGCGTTGGGCGATTTGCTTGCCCAGGCGACGTTGCGGGAAACGCTGGCGGACGGCGCCGTGGCCTTTGCCGCACACTACCAGTGGCGTGAAATCGCGCTGCAGCAGGAGGCGCTGTACCTTTCAGCTGTGGCGGCAAAGATCGCGGGTTCCTGAAGCCGTCAGGTGGGTCAAGCCACCAGTTTGAAATGCTTGCGGCTGAAATCCAGCCCGGTCAGCGTTTCCACCTGCCGCATGAAGTGGTATTTGTTTTCCTTGGGCGTGGGCTTGTAGGCCGGGTCGATGTTCAGGACCGGTTCAGCCTCAGTGGCCAGCCATTCCTGCACCGCCTGGGGGTGCGTGCCCTTAAAAGGGGCGAGCGCGCGGCGATCAAACTGGCTGTAGGTGATTTGCGCCGCTGAGGCCTCGCCCCAGTACTTGCTGACCTGATCCAGTTTCTTCTGCATTTCCTCGTTGCGCCGTATCCAGCCGTAGTGGTAAATGTGCGCACCGGCAAGTGCGCCCTGGGGGTTACGCCCCCGTTTGTGCTGTGTAGTGACCAGCCAATACTGGCCATCGGGTGCATAGCTTCGAATGGTATTGCGGATCAAACGGCATTCGCGACGGTACCATCCCGGGCTGATGGAAATCCAGTCGGGAGAGCCATAAAAGTGATGGTAGTCAAACACCAGCGCTTCGACTGCGGGATTGAAGTGATGGCGCTCAACACTGGCCCGAATGGCGGCAAGCTCGCCTTCGTGTACCACTTCATCGCCCTCCAGGTAGAACGCCCAATCGCCGGTGCAGGAGTATTGGGCGATCATTTTTTGCTGCGCATAAACAAAACCGCGGTCTGCCATGCGTTCGTTCCACAGTGTTTCGATGATTCGGATTTTCGGGTCGTTGATGGCCTTGACGCGTTCCAGCGTGTCGTCCTCGCCCTTGCCCACGGCCACGACGAATTCATCGACCAGGGGCAACAGGGAGCGGATGGAGGCCTCAAAGGGAAAGCCCAGGCCCACGCCGTTGCGAATAAAGGTAAAGCCGCTGATGGAGACTGGCATCGGGAATGACTTTCTAGGCTGCGCCCTGGAAGCCCAGGCGGTAAAGGTGGGCATAAGCGCCGTTGTTCTGGAGCAGCTCAGCATGGCTGCCTTGCTCGACGATGCGGCCGGCGTTCATCATGATGATGCGGTCGGCATGCTGGATGGTGGACAGCCGGTGGGCGATGATCAGCGAGGTGCGGCCCGCGGCCAGCCGCTGTATGGCTTCCTGTACGGCTTTTTCCGACTCGGTGTCCAGGGCCGAGGTGGCTTCGTCGAGGATGAGCACGGGCGCATCCTTGTACAGTGCCCGGGCAATCGCCAGCCGTTGGCGCTGGCCGCCGGACAGCTGCATGGCGTTGTGGCCGAGCACGGTGTCTATGCCCTGCGGCAGTTCCTCGAGCAACTGGCCCAGATTGGCGGCGGTCAGGCAGCGCACGATCTTGTCACTGTCGAAAGACTGACCCAGCGCGACGTTGAAGGCCATGCTGTTGTTGAACATGACGACGTGCTGGCTTACGAAGGCGAACTGCGAGCGCAGCGAAGCCAGGTCCCAGTCTCGTAGTTCCGTGCCGTCCAGCAGTATGCTGCCGGCGCTGTAGTCGACAAAGCGCGGAAGCAGGCTGGCCAGCGTGGTCTTGCCAGAACCGGACGAGCCGACCAGCGCCACGGTCTCGCCGGCGCGTATCGCCAGGCTGATGCCGTCCAACGCCGGCGGCGTATCCGGCTTGTAGACAACGCTGACGCCTGAAAATTCAATGTCGCCGGCGACCCTGGCCGTGCTGAAGCTGCCGCTGCTTTCGTCCTCGATGAGGTCGACCAGGTCCAGCCCGCGCTCGATCGCCGCCAGCCCGCGCGTGATGGGCGTGGCACCGTCGGACAAGCTTTTGATGGGGGCGATCAGCAGCAGCATGGCCGTCACGAAGGCCACGAAGCCGCCCACAGTGGTGGTGTTTTCCGAGCCCTGGAGCAGGGCGATGGAGATGACGGCCGACAGCGCCACTGCGGCCAGCACCTGGGTGATGGCGCTCATGCCTGCGTAGGCGACGGTGGATTTGATGGACAGCCGCCGCAGCGTGTTGCTCAGCGCCTCGAAGCGCGAAGCCTGACCGGCCTGCGCGCCATGCAGCCGCACGTCGCGGTGAGCCAGCACGTTCTCTTCGACGACATAGGCCAGGTTGTCCGTGGCCACCTGGCTTTCGCGGGTCAGCCGGTAAAGGCGGCGCGTCAGTAGCTGAATCACCAGCGCGACGGCTGGGAACAGCAAGGAGACGATCAGCATCAGCTTCCAGTTCAGGAAGAGCAAGTAAGCCACCAAGGCCACCAGCGTGAGAACGTCGCGCGCCAGCTTCATGACCGCATTGATCATCATCGACGAGCCGTTGAACACCTCGTAGACAACGGTGTTGGCGATGGCGCTGGAGGACTGGTCCGCGAACAGCGACAGGCGCGAGCTCAGCAGTTTGCCGAACATCGCCCGGCGCAGCGACTGGAGGCCCTCGTTGGTGACCTTGGCCAGGGCGTACTGCGCCAGAAACCCGGAGAGTCCCCGCAGGGTGAATAGCAGCATCAATGTCAGTGGAACCAGCCAGAGATTGAATGAGTCCCGCTGAAATCCCCGGTCCAGGAGTGGCTTGAGTAATGCCGGTACAAACGGCTCGGTTGCCGAAGCCACGATAGTGGCGCCAATGGCTAATGCCCATCCACCGCGTGAGCTGCTGAAATAAGGCCAGACTCTCGCAATCCTGTGCTGCAGGGACGGCTTTGATKGTGAATTCAAGGAGCCTTTTTCTGTGCTGCTGCTCATGCTGTTGCTTCGTTTTTGGATTGACCAGCAGATTCGTGCGTCGGGCTGCGGAGCCCTAAAACCAGCAGCAAACCGAGCAATACACAGAAAAAATCCCCGATCAGCGCGTCATAAATGGATGCATTGAAAAAGCACGAAGCGGCCAGTGCCAACAAAGTGGACTGCACCGCCCGGGCATATGGTTTGTCC
>NZ_JBFUCA010000089.1:0-11386 GCF_056405475.1 Polaromonas sp. P1_G4 | reverse complement strand
GTACTGCAGATTAGGCATGAACCGGCGCTTGGTTTTGTTGTTTGCGTGAGAAACATTGTTTCCCACCATCGGGCCTTTGCCCGTTACCTGACAGACGCGTGCCATGAGCACTCTCCGTAAAAAATTAGAAATCGGATGCTGGCAAAGGTTAAATCTGCACGAGACAGACCTGAAAATGCTCAGCTAAGCCATAGATTATAGCCTGAAAACTGATTTGTTCCAATTCCGGCGATTGAGAGCCTCGGCAGGGCGGCAAAAGAGCTGGAAAAAAGAGACAAAAAGAGGAAGTCAGCGCTTCCTCTGGTTATTAGGGGCCTTGTTCCAGGAAGCGCTGGGCATCCAGCGCTGCCATGCAGCCTGTTCCGGCGCTGGTAATCGCCTGACGGTAAACATGGTCCTGCACATCGCCGGCAGCGAAGACGCCTGGAACGCTGGTCATGGTGGCAAACCCCTGCAGGCCGGTTTTGGTGATGATGTAGCCGTCTTTCATTTCCAGCTGCCCTGCAAAGATGTCTGTGTTCGGCTGATGGCCGATCGCGATAAAACAGCCTTTGAGGGTGATGTCCTGCGAGGCATCGCTGTTTGTGCACTTCAGGCGGACACCGGTCACCCCTGAAGCGTCACCGAGCACCTGCTCCAGCGTGTGGTGCAGTTTGAGCTCGATCTTGCCTGCGGCCACTTTTTCGTGCAGTTTGTCGATCAGGATGGCTTCGGCCTTGAATTTGTCGCGGCGGTGTACCAGCGTGACCTTGCTGGCGATGTTGGATAAATACAGTGCCTCTTCGACAGCGGTGTTGCCGCCACCCACCACGCAGACCTCTTCTCCGCGGTAGAAGAAGCCGTCACAGGTGGCGCAGCCGGAAACGCCACGGCCCATGAATGCCGTCTCCGACTCCAGGCCCAGGTACTTGGCGGAGGCACCGGTGGCGATGATCAGCGAGTCGCAGGTGTAAGTCCCGCTGTCGCCCGTCAGGGTAAAGGGGCGTTTGCTGAAGTCGACCTTGTTGATGTGGTCAAAAATAATCTCGGTCTTGAAGCGCTCGGCGTGCTCCAGAAAGCGCTGCATCAGGTCGGGCCCCTGCACGCCATGCACGTCGGCGGGCCAGTTGTCGACCTCGGTGGTGGTCATGAGCTGACCGCCTTGCGCAATGCCGGTGATCAATACCGGGTTGAGATTGGCGCGCGCCGCATAGACAGCTGCGGTGTAACCCGCAGGCCCTGAACCGAGGATAAGGACTCTGGAATGTTTCATGATGAAAAACTGATTGGGAAAGTGTAAGAACTCATGTAGAGTCGTGCCGCATAAGTGCAGCGTCAAGTAAAAACAGCTGCTGGTACTTTTCAGGCATTTGATTTCTTAKGAGATTACGTGCCATTGTAAGAACTCACGCGACTAGCCGTCCGATGTGAGGTTGGGAGATATCTGCTATGACAACGATGGTGTCTAACCTGGAACTGATTCGCCGGGTCCCTCTTTTTTCCGTGTTGACTGCCAGCCAGGCTGCATCGGTCGCCGATACCGTGGTCAAGCGCCGGTTCAAGCGCGGCGAGCCTATCGTGGAGCAGGGCAAAAAATCCAACGCCCTTTCCATCATCCTGACCGGCCGCGCGCGCGTCATCACCACGGATTCCCGGGGCCGCGAGGTCATTCTGGCCACCATGCACCCCGGCGACTATGTGGGTGAAATGAGCCTGATCGACAACGAACCTCACTCCGCCACGGTGCGCGCCGAGATCCAGACCGATGCCCTGATCCTGGGCCGCTTGGAGTTTGCACGTTGCCTTCCGGAAAACAGCTCAATGGCCTATGCCGTGCTGAAGGGGCTGGTCCAGCGACTGCGCCATGCAGACCGGCAGATTGAGTCGCTGGCCCTGATGGATGTGTATGGCCGTGTGGCCAGGGCATTGCTCGAATTCGCCAATGAAGACGGCAGCGGAAATGCCGTGATCCGCGACAAGGTTTCAAGGCAGGATCTGGCCAAGATGGTCGGCGCTTCGCGCGAAATGGTCAGCCGGGTGATGAAGGATCTTGAAGAGCGCGGATTCATCGAAACCCGCGACGATGGCTCGCTTTTGGTGAAAGAGCGTCTTCATACGCTGGGATAGGGCCCTGGCAGACCCCTGCCGTACGGTTTGGCGTCTCTGGCGCCCTCAAAGGCCTTACCCAACTGCGGTAAGCTTGGTACTGCAACCCGGAAATATCGAAACATGAAAGCGCGTCTTCGTACCCATGGCGGCGTTGCAAGCCTTGCGAAGGCATATAGCCTTCGCTGCGGCCCGCGCCTTGCCCTGGGCACGAATCCATCCCTTTCATTTTGTCTCGCTACTTCCGGCTTGCAGTACTAGCCGGGCCATGACTTACTCACTCGATACCCTGAACTCCAGAAATTCCCCAGCCGCGGGCGCGCCCAGCGGCATCAAACGCTTTGCCCATGAAGTCAGCCTGATTCTGGGCCTRCTCGGCCTGATTTTCTGGCTCGCGGCACTGCTCAGCTATTCTCCGCAAGACGCTGCCTGGTCAACATCCGGTACCGCTGATGTCCTGGGTGGCGCCCAAGCTGCGTCCCGAAACTGGGGTGGCCGCCTGGGCGCATGGCTGGCAGATGCGAGCTATTTCCTGCTGGGCTTTTCCGTCTGGTGGGCATTGGCGGCAGGCGCCCAGGTCTGGTTGTCTTCATTGGCGCGCTGGCTTCGCGRCGAGCCCCTTGCTGCCGATTCATCCCATTCCGCCGGCCGGATCCGGTTTTGGCTAAGCCTGCTCCTGCTTTTACTGGCCAGCGCGGCGCTGGAATGGTCCCGCCTGTATCGTTTTGAATTCAGGTTGCCCGGCCACGCTGGCGGCGTGCTGGGTTACCTGGCTGGAACGCAGGGCGAGAAATGGCTGGGTTTTGCTGGTTCAGGCCTGGTTTTTATTGCGCTCGGCGTGATCGCCGTGTCCGCCGTGTTCGGCTTTTCCTGGGCGCATGTGGCCCTGCGTGTTGGCGCGTGGATTKACAACCTGATTGACTCCCGCCGCGAAAAGCGCGAAATTGCCGAAGACCTCGCCTTCGGCAAACTGGCCGCGCGTGAGCGTGAAGAGACTTTGATCGACGAGCGCATCGAGATTGAAGAACACCATCCGGTGCCGGTCCTGATCGAGCCTGTGCTCGTGGACATTCCCAAAAGCGAGCGCGTGGCAAAAGAACGGCAAAAGCCGCTCTTCAGTGAAATGCCCGACTCCAAGCTCCCGCAGGTTGATCTGCTGGACGGTGCGCTGACACGCCAGGAGACCGTGGCCCCCGAGACGCTGGAAATGACCTCGCGCCTGATCGAGAAAAAGCTGAAGGATTTCGGCGTCGAGGTGCGTGTCGTGGCCGCCGCTCCCGGCCCCGTCATCACACGTTATGAGATCGAACCCGCCACGGGCGTGAAGGGCTCGCAGGTCGTCAACCTGGCCAAAGACCTGGCGCGCGCCCTCAGCCTCGTTTCCATTCGCGTGATCGAAACCATTCCCGGCAAAAACTACATGGCGCTGGAGCTGCCCAACGCCAAGCGCCAGTCCATCAAGCTCAGTGAAATCCTGGGCTCGCAGGTCTACAACGAAGCCAAGTCCATGCTCACCATCGGCCTGGGCAAGGACATCAGCGGCGCTGCGGTGGTGGCTGACCTCGCCAAGATGCCGCACTGCCTGGTGGCCGGTACTACCGGCTCCGGCAAGTCGGTCGGCATCAATGCCATGATCCTGAGCCTGCTCTACAAGGCCGATGCGCGTGACGTGCGGCTGCTGCTGATCGACCCCAAGATGCTGGAAATGAGTGTCTATGAAGGCATTCCGCATTTGCTGGCGCCGGTGGTGACCGACATGCGCCAGGCCGCCCACGGCCTGAACTGGTGTGTGGCCGAAATGGAAAAGCGCTACAAGCTCATGAGCAAGCTGGGCGTGCGCAACCTGGCCGGTTACAACGCCAAGCTCGACGAGGCCAAGGCCAAGGGCGAATTCATCTACAACCCCTTCAGCCTCACGCCCGAGCAACCCGAGCCGCTGGAACGCCTGCCTTACATCGTGGTGGTGATCGACGAGCTGGCCGACCTGATGATGGTGGTCGGCAAGAAGATTGAAGAGCTGATCGCCCGCCTGGCGCAAAAAGCCCGGGCCGCCGGCATCCACCTGGTGCTGGCCACCCAGAGGCCAAGCGTGGATGTGATTACTGGCCTGATCAAGGCCAATATCCCGACCCGCCTGTCTTTCCAGGTCAGCAGCAAGATCGACAGCCGGACCATTCTTGACCAGATGGGCGCTGAGGCATTGTTAGGAATGGGTGACATGCTTTACATGCCGAGTGGTACAGGCTTTCCAATTCGGGTGCATGGTGCGTTTGTGAGTGATGACGAAGTGCACCGCGTGGTGGCCTACCTCAAGCTGCAGGGCGAACCCAATTACATCGAGGGCGTGCTGGAAGGCGGTACCGTCGATGGCGAAGACGGCGACTTGCTGGGTGATGGCAGCAGTGGCGGTAACGGCGGCGGTGAAAAAGACCCGATGTACGACCAGGCCGTGGAAGTCGTGCTGAAAAACCGCAAGGCCAGCATTTCATTGGTGCAGCGTCATCTCAAGATCGGCTACAACCGCGCTGCGCGGCTGGTCGAAGACATGGAAAAAGCCGGGCTGGTCAGCGCCATGAGTGGCAGCGGCCAGCGCGAAATCCTGGTGCCCTCACGGGCGGAGTGACGATCATGAAGAAATATTTTGCTACTGTTTTGATAGCTGCTTGCGCCCATTCCGTATGGGCCGATGGCCTGGAAAGCCTCGAAACTTTCGTGAAGACCGTCAGCAGCGGCCGCGCCGAGTTCACCCAGGTGGTGACGGCGCCCGGCAAGGACGGCCAGGCTGCACGCAGCAAGACGTCGAACGGTACGTTTGAGTTTTCGCGGCCCAACCGTTTCCGCTTTGTCTATAAAAAGCCTTTTGAACAAACCATCGTGGCCGACGGCCAGACCCTGTGGCTCTATGACGCAGACTTGAACCAGGTCACCTCGCGCAAGCTGGCCCAGGTACTGAACGGAACCCCGGCCGCCGTGATCGCCGCTGCTGCAGACCTCAAGGGCCTGCAAGCCGATTTCAACCTGGCGTCCTTGCCTGACAGAGATGGTTTGCAGTGGATACAGGCCAAACCCAAAACCAAAGACGGCCAGTTGCAGAGCATCAGTGTCGGTTTCAAACCGACCGGGAAGGGCAGCGAACTCGCCATGCTGGAAATCCTTGACAGCTTTGGCCAGAAGTCAGTGATGACCTTCAGTCAGTTCGAGATCAACCCTGCACTTGGCCCTGCCGCCTTCCAGTTCAAGACGCCGGCTGGGGCGGACCTGATTCGCCAGTAAACGCCTGCGGTGGTTTTCCCATGCCGGTTTCAATTCCCGGATTCATGGTGGTCATCAAACCCGGTTTTCTGGCTTTCTCACTGACAGTTTGATTCTGTATTCTGCGACGATATTGTTTTTTTCGCGCGCCATGATTTCCAGCTCTTCGCCTGAAATTTTCCCCTCCGAAAACATCTGGCTGTAGGGGTCGGCGATGACTACGTCTACATGGGTGGTCACAAAATCTACACTCAGATAATGGGCAAAAGGTGAGTTGGGAATGCCTTGCAATTTCCACTCGTCATTGTTTTTCTTGTCAAACAGTGCAAACAGGGCGGGCGTGATGATTCGCACATGCGTAGGATCGTTGATGAAATTGTCGTGCCTGGGATGGGGTGCGTTGATTTCAATCACAGCATTGTTTTTGCATACGCGATAGAGTTCTTTCATGATTCCCAGAAAAACACTGGATTGCTGGCCCATGTGCTCAAGAGAGTGATTGAAGGCGACGGTATCGACTGAACTGTCGTCCCACATCCACGGGGTCACTTCCACGTTACAAACTACGTCCGGGTTGCATTCCTGAAATGCGTCCACGTTGACATATCCGGCAAACTTGTTGTGACCGCAGCCAATATTGAGTTTCATGAGGATTTACCGCAGTTTTTGATGAATGATGAGTCGGTGGTGATTATCGGTGTGTGCAAACACAAGCTGTTTGCGGGCCCCCGGACAGCGCTGATCAGACACTAGAAAACTTCTTGCGCCAACGACATGGCGCGCATGTACCCTTTATGCCAACGAAAAGCCAACCACTAGCAGAACGCTTGCGCCCCCAGTCGCTGGGCGAGGTTATCGGCCAGCAGCACCTGCTGGGCGAAAGCATGCCGCTGCGCATCGCATTTGAATCAGGCCAGCCGCACAGCTGCATCCTCTGGGGTCCGCCCGGCGTTGGCAAGACCACGATCGCACGGCTCATGGCGAGCAGCTTCGACGCCCACTTCATCACTATTTCCGCCGTGCTGGGTGGCGTCAAGGACATCCGGGAAGCGGTTGAGCAGGCGTCCATCTGGCAAGGGCAGGGCGGCAAGCGCACCATCGTGTTTGTGGATGAGGTGCATCGCTTCAACAAAAGCCAGCAGGATGCTTTTTTGCCGCATGTGGAAAGCGGTCTTTTTACGTTCATCGGCGCCACCACGGAAAATCCGTCATTCGAGGTGAACTCGGCCTTGCTCTCGCGCGCCGTGGTGTATGTGTTGCAGCCGCTGGAGGAGGCAGATCTCAAGCAAATAGTGGCCAAGGTGCTTGCTGAACATGCGCTACCAGCTATCGAAACCATAGCAAATGAAGCCGTTGACAGGCTGGTTGCCTATGCCGACGGCGACGCCCGCCGCCTCTTGAACACGCTCGAGTCCCTCAGCGTGGCGGCCAAGGCCGAAAAAGTGACCGACGTCGGCGACGTCTGGCTGCTCAAGGTACTGGGCGAGCGGATGCGGCGCTACGACAAGGGCGGCGAACAGTTCTACGACACCATCTCGGCGCTGCACAAGTCGGTGCGCGGTTCCGACCCCGATGCCGCGCTCTACTGGTTCATGCGCATGCTCGACGGCGGCGCTGAACCGCGCTACATGGCGCGCCGGCTGGTGCGCATGGCCAGCGAAGACATCGGGCTGGCCGACCCGCGTGCCTTGCGCATGGCGCTGGATGCTGCGGAAGTCTACGAACGCCTTGGCTCCCCTGAAGGCGAGCTGGCGCTGGCCCAGTGCGTCATTTACCTGGCGGTCGCGCCCAAGTCCAACGCGGTCTATAGGGCCTTCAACGAGGCCAAAGCTCTTATCGCCAGGGACGGCACCCGCCCGGTGCCCCTGCATTTGCGCAATGCACCAACAAAGCTCATGAAACAGCTGGATTACGGCAAAAACTACCGTTACGCCCACGACGAGGAAGACGGCTTTGCCGCGGGTGAGAATTATTTTCCGGAAGGCATGTCACCTCCAGGTTTCTATCGCCCCGTCAACAGAGGGCTGGAGATACGCATAGCTGATAAGTTAAATGAGTTGAAAATTAAGAACAATAAGAAAAACTGATAAAAAACAAAAGCCGCTGATAAAGGTGGATTCGGCCCGAAAATTTCACTTTCTCAAGGGTAAACCCCGCGAAAACCGCACCGCTGGCTCGATTCTCGCTAGAGACGCTTGGCTACAATTTGCGGATTAGCTCGCCAACTTCACCAGCCATCCGGCTTTGATAGGCGGGCTTTTTGTTAACTCAAGCCAGTCACCGGCGATCCCGGTGGATGGTGGCCGCCAGGCGGAGTTCGCAATTTCATCAATTGGACGGGAGAGTGAGTTATGGAAGTTTTGCTACAGCAGATCATCAATGGTCTGGTGCTGGGCAGCATGTATGCCTTGATCGCCTTGGGCTACACCATGGTGTACGGCATCATTAACCTGATTAACTTCGCACACGGCGAAGTACTGATGGTGGGGGCTTTGACCAGCTGGACCATCATTGGCCTGATGCAGGATTCCATGCCGGGCACGCCGGGCTGGATTATTTTGCTGATTTCGCTGCTGATCGCCTTTGTGGTGTGCGGCGCCCTCAATTTCGCGATTGAGAAAATCGCCTACCGGCCCTTGCGAAACTCTCCCAAACTGGCCCCGCTGATCACCGCCATCGGCATGTCGCTATTGCTGCAGACCCTGGCCATGATCATCTGGAAGCCCAACTACAAGCCCTATCCCACGCTGTTGCCTTCCGAGCCCTTCCAGGTCGGCGGTGCCGTCATCACTGTGACCCAGCTCTTCATCCTGGGTGCTACGGTTGTCTCCCTTTCCGTGCTGATGTGGCTGGTGCATTACACCAAGCTGGGCCGTGCGATGCGCGCCACGGCTGAAAACCCCCGTGTTGCGGCGCTCATGGGCGTGCGCCCCGACACCGTCATCTCGGCCACCTTCATTATCGGCGCCATCCTCGCCGCGCTGGCCGGCGTCATGTACGCCTCCAACTACGGTACGGTGCAGCACACCATGGGCTTCCTGCCGGGCCTCAAGGCTTTCACGGCAGCTGTGTTTGGCGGCATCGGCAACCTGGGTGGCGCGGTGCTCGGCGGCATTTTGCTGGGCCTGATTGAATCCATCGGCGCCGGCTACATCGGCCCGCTGACGGGCGGCGTGCTGGGCAGCCAGTACTCCGACATCTTTGCTTTCATCGTGCTGATTTTTGTGCTCACGCTGCGGCCTTCAGGTCTGCTGGGTGAGCGTGTAGCGGACCGGGCGTGACGCCGCGTCCATCCGGTACACAAGGAGAACATTCATGAATTCTGTCAAATCGAAAAAACTCATTACCTTCCTGATCGTCGCGGCGGCACTGCTGGTGCTGCCGCTGATCCTGCAGCAGGGCGGCAACGCCTGGGTGCGCATTGTCGACATGGCGCTGCTGTATGTGCTGCTGGCCCTGGGCCTGAACATCGTGGTCGGCTACGCCGGCCTGCTGGACCTGGGGTATGTCGCGTTCTTCGCGGTCGGCGCCTACCTGTTCGCGCTGCTCGGCTCGCCGCACCTGGCCGACGCCTTTCCCTGGATTGCGGCGCAGTTTCCGAACGGGCTGCATTTGCCGATCTGGGCGATCATCCCGGCGGCAGCGGCCCTCGCCGGATTCTTCGGCGTGGTGCTGGGCGCACCGACCCTCAAACTGCGCGGCGATTACCTCGCCATCGTGACGCTGGGCTTTGGTGAAATCATCCGTGTGTTCCTGAACAACCTGGACCGCCCCATCAACCTGACCAACGGCCCCAAAGGCATTAACCAGATCGATTCGATGAAGTTCTTCGGCTTCGACCTTGGCAAGCCGCATGAGTTTTTCGGCTTCGAAGTCAACTCGGTGTCGATGTACTACTACCTCTTCCTGGTGCTGGTGATCGTCTCGGTTGTGGTTTGCCACCGCCTGGAAAACTCCCGCATCGGCCGCGCCTGGATGGCGATCCGCGAAGACGAAATCGCCGCCAAGGCCATGGGCATCAACACCCGCAACCTGAAGCTGCTGGCCTTCGGCATGGGCGCCACTTTCGGCGGCGTGTCGGGCTCCATGTTTGCCGCCTTCCAGGGTTTTGTGTCTCCCGAATCCTTCAGCCTGATGGAGTCGGTCATGATCGTCGCCATGGTGGTGCTTGGCGGCATCGGTCATTTGCCCGGCGTCATTCTGGGCGCCTTGCTGCTCGCGGCTTTGCCTGAGGTGCTGCGCCATGTGGCCGGCCCACTGCAGGCCATGACCGACGGCCGGCTCGACTCCGCCATCCTGCGCCAGCTGCTGATCGCGCTGGCCATGATCACCGTCATGCTGATGCGTCCGCGCGGCCTGTGGCCCGCTTCCGAGCACGGCAAGTCGCTGAACAAGCCCGTCGGCCCGGACCCTATCCAGTCAATCAACCCCTAAGGAGAATGGACATGAGCGAAACCATTCTTAAAGTCTCGGGTGTCTCCAAGCGCTTCGGCGGTTTGCAGGCCCTTTCCGATGTCGGCATCCATATCGAGCGTGGCCAGGTGTATGGCCTGATCGGTCCCAACGGCGCCGGTAAAACCACCTTCTTCAATGTGCTGACGGGCCTTTACACGCCCGACAGCGGCACCTTCGAGCTCGCCGGCAAGCCCTACAAGCCCACGGCGGTGCACGAAGTGGCCAAGGCCGGCATTGCCCGGACCTTCCAGAACATCCGCCTGTTTGCCGACATGACGGCCCTCGAAAACGTCATGGTCGGCCGCCATATCCGTACCAACTCGGGCCTGATCGGCGCCGTGCTGCGCACTCCCGGTTTCAAGCACGAAGAAGCCGCCATTGCCAAGCGCTCGCAGGAGTTGCTCGACTATGTCGGCATCGGCAAATACGCCGACTTCAAGGCCCGCACCCTGAGCTACGGTGACCAGCGCCGCCTGGAAATTGCCCGGGCTCTCGCTACCGACCCGCAGCTGATCGCACTCGACGAACCGGCCGCCGGCATGAACGCGACCGAAAAAGTGCAGCTGCGCGAGCTGATCGATCGCATCCGCAAGGACAACCGCACCATTCTGCTGATCGAACACGACGTGAAGCTGGTCATGGGCCTGTGCGACCGCGTCACCGTGCTCGATTACGGCAAGCAGATTGCCGAAGGCGCGCCCGCGGACGTACAAAAAGACGAAAAAGTGATCACCGCCTATCTGGGCACAGGTCATTGAAGGAAAGCAAGAATATGGCAAACACACTCCTTAAAGTGACCGGCCTGAAGGTCGCTTACGGCGGCATCCAGGCGGTCAAGGGCGTTGACTTCGAAGTCAACGACGGCGAACTGGTCACCCTGATTGGCTCCAATGGCGCCGGCAAGACCACCACCATGAAAGCCATCACCGGCACGCTGCCCATGCTGGGCGGCGACATTGAATACCTGGGCAAGAGCATCAAGGGCCGCGGCGCCTGGGACCTGGTGAAAGAAGGCCTGGCCATGGTGCCGGAAGGCCGCGGCGTGTTCACCCGCATGACCATCACCGAAAACCTGCAGATGGGCGCCTACATCCGCAGCGACAAGGCGGGCATCGCCGAAGACATGGAAAAGATGTTTGTGCTGTTTCCCCGCCTGCGTGAACGCAAGGACCAGCTGGCCGGCACCATGTCGGGCGGCGAACAGCAGATGCTGGCCATGGGCCGTGCATTGATGAGCCGCCCCAAGGTGCTGCTGCTGGACGAGCCCTCCATGGGCCTTTCGCCCATCATGGTCGACAAGATCTTCGAAGTGGTCAAGGACGTTTCAGCCCGCGGCGTGACGGTGCTGCTGGTTGAGCAGAACGCCAGCCGTGCGCTCGGCATTGCCAACCGCGGCTATGTCATGGAGTCGGGCAACGTCACCATGAACGGCGACGCGAAAAGCCTGCTGAACGATCCACGCGTCAGGGCCGCTTACCTCGGCGAATAAGCAGGCGCCCGCGCGCCGGCAGGCGCTGCGGGACGCACGTCACCCCGTAAATCTGGCCAACCAGCGCAGGGCATAAATGCCTTGCGGCGCCAAATATTTACGCAT
>NZ_JBFUCA010000088.1:0-11435 GCF_056405475.1 Polaromonas sp. P1_G4 | reverse complement strand
GCGGCAAGTACAGCATGTACTGCGCGGTGATCGTCAAGCGCGTGGACGCAAAAACCCGTTCCACCACCAGCCTGAACGATTTACTCCGCGACTAGACATGGCCCCCACGCTTCTCGCTTCGCGTAGTGCGCTGCCCCCCGAGGGGGCCGCTGCGCCTGCGGCCCGGCAAAGCCGGTTCCGCGGCCCCTGCTGGCGAGGAACCGTAAGCCGGGTGGCCAACGTTGTATTTCATTTCAATCAAGAGGGTGGACTATGAGCACGATGGAAAGAATCCTGCGTTTGATGGTGGACAAGAAGGCGTCTGACGTCTACCTGTCGGCCCATTCGCCCGCCCTGATCAAGATCAATGGCCAGGCCATCCCGATCAATGCGCAGATCCTGCCGCCGGAGGCGCCGCGCAACCTGCTGGCTGAAGTGCTGCCGCCCGAGCGCATCGAAGAGATGGAGGAAATGGGTGAGCTCAACATGGCGCTGCCAATTGCCGGCCTGGGCAACTTCCGTATCAGCGGATTCAAGCAGCGCAGCACCTACGCCGCCGTGATTCGCTATATCCCCAGCGATATCCCGCCGCTGGACAGCCTGAACGTGCCGCCCATCCTGGCCGACCTGATCATGGAAAAGCGCGGCCTGCTGCTGATGGTGGGCTCCACCGGCGCCGGCAAAAGCACCACACTGGCCTCCATGATCGATCTGCGCAACGAGACAACGCTGGGCCACATCCTCACCATCGAGGACCCGGTCGAATTTTTGTTCACCAACAAGAAGTCTGTTGTGAACCAGCGCGAGGTCGGCAGCGATACACAATCGCTGCAGGTGGCGCTGAAAAATGCGTTGCGGCAGGCGCCTGACGTCATCCTGATCGGTGAAATCCGCGACCGCGAAACCATGTCGGCGGCCATTGCCTATGCGCAATCGGGCCATTTGTGCCTGGCGACCATGCACGCCAACAACAGCTACCAGGCGCTGAACCGGATCCTGAGCTTTTACCCGGTGGAAGTGCGCAGCACCATGCTGGGCGATCTGGGTGCCGCGCTCAAGGCCATCGTGTCGCAGCGGCTGCTGCGCACACAGGACGGCGGCCGAACGCCGGCGGTGGAAGTCATGCTCAATACCAAGCTGATCTCCGAGTTGATCGAAAAAGGCGATTTTTCAGGCGTCAAGGAAGCGATGGAAAAATCCATGGCCGAAGGCTCACAGACCTTCGAGCAGGACATCGCCAAGCTGATCGTGGCCGGCACCGTCACACGCAAGGAAGGTGTTCTCTACGCCGACTCGCCGACCAATCTGATGTGGCGGCTGGAGAATGACTTTGCCGTCAAGGCCAAGACACTGGAGCCAGAAGAGGACCCGGATGACGAACCGTCCTTTACGGAAATCACGCTGGACGTGAAGCACTAAAAACACGGCCGCGCTCGTTTCGGGCCGGTGTTAACAGGCCCTAAACGACATGTCCCGAACCCTGCATCTGGCTGAACAGCTGATTTCCCGCCCCTCCGTCACGCCTGACGACGCAGATTGCCAGGCCCTGCTGATCGCACGGCTGGCGCCGCTGGGCTTTCGATGCGAAACCATCGTCAGCGGCCCTGCCGACTTCCGCGTCACCAACCTGTGGGCTCGGCGTGAAGGGAAATCTCATGATTTAAGGGCTGCAGCCCAATCAGGACGGGCGCAAGCAGCTACTGAATTAATAGCAAAAAGCGATAGCGCCGCGCCGGCCAAAACCCTGGTGTTCGCCGGCCACACCGACGTGGTGCCCACCGGCCCGCTCGACCAGTGGCACAGCCACCCGTTCACCCCGAGCCATCGCGACGGAAAGATGTACGGGCGCGGTACCGCCGACATGAAAACATCGATCGCGGCGATGGTGGTCGCAGTCGAGGAATTCCTGGCCGCCCACCCGGATCCGGCCTTGTCGATCGCCTTCCTGATCACCAGCGACGAGGAAGGCCCGGCCGTGGACGGCACGGTCATGGTCTGCGAGCAGTTGAAAGCGCGCGGAGAAACGCTGGACTATTGCATCGTGGGTGAACCCACCTCGGTCGAGCGCCTGGGCGACATGATCAAGAACGGCCGCCGCGGCACCATGAGCGGCAAGCTCACCGTGAAGGGCGTGCAGGGCCATATTGCCTACCCGCACCTGGCCAAAAATCCGATCCACCTGTTTGCACCGGCTCTGGCCGAACTGGTGGCCACCGAATGGGACAAAGGCAATGCTTTCTTCCCGGCCACGAGCTGGCAGGTCTCCAACATCCACGGTGGCACCGGMGCGTCCAACGTCATTCCGGGCGAGCTGGTGGTGGACTTCAATTTCCGCTTCTGCACCGAATCCACCCCCGAAAGCCTGCAACAGCGCCTGCAAGCCGTGCTCAGCCAGCACCAGCTGGAGTACGACCTCAAATGGACCCTGGGCGGCCTCCCCTTTCTGACCACTCCGGGCACGCTGGTGGATGCGGTGCGTGGAGCGATCCAGGCTGAAACCGGCCTGAGAACCGAGCTTTCGACCACGGGCGGCACGAGTGACGGCCGCTTTATCGCCAAAATCTGCCCGCAGGTCATTGAATTCGGCCCCCTCAACGCTTCGATCCACAAGATCAACGAGCATGTTCTGGTGAGCTCACTCGATCCGCTCAAAAACATCTACAAAGGTGTTCTGGAACGACTGGCGGCAGCATGACGAGCCCGGCAACTCCTGCTTCATCGCTGACGGTGCTGGCGCTGGTCGAGGAAATGGCCGCCAGGCTGGAAGCGGCAGGCCTGCACTTTTCAGACGGATTCGGGCAAGGCACGACCAACGCCTTCGACGAGGCCGCGTGGCTGGTGCTGTGGAAGCTTGGGTTGCCGCTGGACGACCTGGATTCTGTAGAGAATCGGCCTGTAACCCAAGAGGAACGGGCGCAAGCAGCTATGCTTTTGGAAGCACGCATCAGCACCCGCAAGCCGGCGGCTTACCTGACGAACGAAGCCTGGCTGATGGGCGTGCCCTTTTATGTGGATGAGCGTGTGATCATTCCACGCTCCCTCATTGCCGAGCTGCTGGCCGACGCCAGCATAGACCCCTGGCTGGGCGAGCACACCCACCGCGTGCTTGACCTCTGCACCGGTAACGGCAGCCTCGCGGTGCTGGCGGCCATGACCTACCCTGACGTGGTGGTGGACGCCGCCGACATCAGCCTGGACGCTCTGGAGGTGGCCCGTATCAATGTGGACCGTCATCGTCTCGACGGCCGCATCACGCTGATCGAATCTGACGGCATGGCTGCCTGCGCGGGCCTGTATGACCTGGTTTTGTGCAACCCGCCCTATGTGAACGCTGCCAGCATGGCGGCCCTTCCGGCCGAATTCCGGGCTGAACCCGGCCTGGCACTGGACGGTAACCGGCACGGCGGCACCGACGGTATGGACTTCATTCGAGACCTTTTTCAAAGCGCCGCACGCCATATGAGCGAAAATGCCGTGCTGGTGCTGGAAATCGGCAATGAGCGCGAGAATTTTGAGCGCGCTTTCCCGACGCTTGAACCGCTGTGGTTCGAAACCAGCTCGGGCGCCGACCAGGTCTTGCTGCTGACGCGCGAACAACTGGCCTGAAGGCCAGGCCGGTRCTCAGCCCCGGCCTGGATGACTGGCGCAGCGCTTGCATGGCAAGCGTGTGCGACGCCCCACCGCTCCGAATACTTTTCCTGAAGCTTTTTATTAAATGATTACCCTTAAAAACGTCGTGCTGCGCCGCGGCGCCAAAGTGATTCTGGACGGTGCGTCCGTCACCCTCAACCCCGGCGAAAACGTTGGCTTGGTGGGGCGTAACGGCGCGGGCAAATCCTCGTTGTTTGCCATGCTCAACGGCACGCTGCATGAGGACGGCGGTGAGTTTTCGATTCCTACGCAATGGCGCATGGCCCAAGTAGCGCAGGACATKCCCGAAACCGAGCAAAGCGCCACCGAATACGTCATCGAAGGCGACGTAGTACTGATGGCCGCGCAGGCCGAAGTGGCGGCCGCCGAGGCCAGCGGTGACGGCGACCGCATGGCGCACGCGTATATGGAGCTGTACGACTCCGGCGCGCATGACTCGCAGGCCCGCGCGCAGGCATTGATCCTGGGGCTGGGCTTCAAGGTCAGCGAACTGGACAACCCCGTCAACAGCTTTTCCGGCGGCTGGCGCATGCGCCTGCAACTGGCGCGCGCGCTGATGTGCCCGTCTGACCTGTTGCTGCTGGACGAACCCACCAATCACCTGGATCTGGACGCACTGGTCTGGCTGGAAGCCTGGCTCAAGCGCTACCAGGGCACCATGCTGGTCATCAGCCATGACCGCGAATTTCTCGACGCCGTGACCGACGTGACGGTACATATCGAAAGCGCAAAACTCACTCGCTACGGCGGCAATTACAGCAAGTTCGAAGATTTGCGTTCCGAGCAGATGGCGCTGCAACAGACTGCGTTTTCCAAACAGCAGGACAAGATTGCCCACCTGCAGAAGTTCATCGCCCGCTTCAAAGCCAAAGCCAGCAAGGCCAAACAGGCGCAAAGCCGCGTCAAGGCACTGGACCGGATGGAGAAGATCGCCCCGCTGCTGGCTGAAGCCGACTTCACTTTCGAGTTCAAGGAGCCGGCCAACCTGCCCAATCCCATGCTGTCGATGYAGAACGCCTACTTCGGCTACCCACCGCTTGAAGACGCCCCGGAAGGTACGCCGCCCACAGTCATCGTGCAGAACGTCAGCAAGTCGGTGCTGGCCGGACAGCGCATCGGCATCCTGGGCGCCAACGGGCAGGGCAAGTCCACACTGGTGAAAACTGTGGCGCGCGCACTCGCGCCCATCAGCGGCGAGATGATTGAGGGCAAGGGCCTGAACATCGGCTACTTCGCCCAGCAGGAGCTGGACGTGCTGCGCCCGGCCGACAACCCGCTTGAGCACATGATCCGCCTTGTAAAGGAAGTCACCGCCGCCGGCAAGATGGGCAACCAGCCTACACGTGAGCAGGATTTGCGCAGCTTTCTGGGTAATTTCAATTTTGGCGGAGACATGGTCAAACAGGCCGTGGGCAGCATGAGTGGCGGTGAAAAAGCACGCCTGGTGTTGTGCATGATCGTCTGGCAGCGCCCCAACCTGCTGCTGCTTGATGAGCCGACCAACCACCTGGACCTGGCCACGCGCGAAGCCTTGTCGATGGCACTCAATGAGTTTGAAGGCACCGTCATGCTGGTGAGCCACGACCGCGCGTTGCTGCGCGCCGTCTGCGACGAGTTCTGGATGGTGTCCCAAGGCGGCGTCGCCCCCTTTGACGGCGACCTGGACGACTACCAGAAGTACCTGCTGGACCATGCCAAACGCCAGCGCGAGGAAGCCAAAAAGACCGGCAGCGCGACCCCGGTTGCCGCTGCCAAGTCAGTTACCCCCGCTGCGGCAGCTGAAGAAAAGAAAGCCGTGCCGCGCGAGACGCCCGAGCAACGCAAGCTCGATGCACAGCGCCGCCAGCAGCAGGCCGAAGCCACCAAGCCGCTGCGCAAGGAAATCGAGAAAATCGACCTTCGCATGAAGGCACTCACCAGCGAGCGCGACAGCCTTCAAGCGCTGTTGACCACCACCACCGCGCCGGCGGAGATCGCCCAGACCGGCAAGCGCCTCAAGGCCATCGAGGGCGAAATAGACATGCTGGAAGAACGGTGGCTTGAGCTGACCGAACAGATCGAGACGGCTGCAGTGTAAAGTGGCGAAAGGATCCTTGACGGCACCACGCCGCCGGGGTCACCCATTTTGTGAAAGGGCCCGATTGATGCCTTCAGCCTTGCACATGGCCGCGGACGACGCGGCACTTGAAGCCGCCGTCAAACGCAGCCGCAAACTGCTGAACAAGCGCGCCATGGTGGCGGCCGCAGCCAGTGCCGTGCCGGTGCCTGGGCTGGACTGGGCGGTGGACGCGGCGATGCTGTCCCGGCTCATCCCGGAAATCAACAGGGAGTTCGGTCTCACGCCCCAACAGCTTGACAGGCTGGAGCCCAGAAAGCGCGACCAGGTGCAAAAAGCCGTCACGCTGGTAGGTTCGGTGCTCATCGGAAAATTTATCAGCCGTGACCTTGTCATCAAGGCTGCCACCAAGATCGGCGTTCGCCTGACCACCAAACAGGTTGCCAAGTATGTGCCACTGGCCGGCCAGATCGTATCGGCCGCAGTCGGCTATGCGGCGATACGCTACCTGGGCGAAGAGCACATGAAAGACTGTATCCGGGTGGCGAAGCAGGCGGAGATGGAGCTGCCCTTGCTGGGCTACTCGGCTTGAGCCCGCAAAGCCCGCCTTCGGGAGTTTGTCAGCAGAACAACAAAAAAGGACCTAGCCTTGCGGCTAAGTCCTTGATGTACTTGGTGGGTTCTGACAGATTCGAACTGTCGACCTACGGATTAAGAGTCCGCTGCTCTACCAACTGAGCTAAGAACCCGGAAATTCTGGTGGGACCAGCGGGGGTCGAACCCACGACAAACGGATTAAAAGTCCGCTGCTCTACCAACTGAGCTATGGTCCCAAGAACGTATCTTGCGATACATCCCGGTATTTGCTGCTTCGAGGGCAGCAAAGCCTTGAATTATAGCGTGATTTTTTAAGCCTTCGCAAAAACTCAGGCCGCAATTTTGTCGAGTGCCCAGCCGGCCGCGCATAGGCCGAAGGTCGAGGTCACGCTGACGACCGATCCATAGCCGTGGCAGTTCAGACTGCCGTCGCTTTGGTCTGCGGCATCGGGCTGCAGCACAGCCTCGCGGCTGAAGACACAGGCTACACCTATCTTGCCTTTGCGTGCGCCGCCGTGCTCCTTGCGCAGCCGGTAACGCAACTGCGCCAGCAAGGGGTCGTGCGTGACCAGCGACAGGTCGTCGATGTCCACGCGGTGCGCCAGCCGCTTGCCGCCCGCGGCGCCTACACTGACCAGATTCACCTTGTTGGCAATCGCCCAAGCTGCCATGGCGGTTTTGGCTTTCACCTGGTCGCAGGCGTCGATGACGGCCAGCTGCTTGCGGTCAAAGCCCTCTTCGAGGCCCAGGATGCCCGGCCAGTTGGCGGCGTCGACAAATTCCTCGATGCCGTCCACGCGGCAGCCCGGGTGAATCTGCGCGATGCGTTCGCGCATGGCCTGCACCTTGGCCTGCCCCAGCGTGCTGTCCAGCGCATGGACCTGGCGGTTGATGTTCGATTCGGCGATGTGATCGAGGTCGATCAGGGTCAGGCGGGCCACGCCGCTGCGGGCCGCGGCCTCGGCCGCCCAGGAACCCACGCCGCCCAGGCCCACCACCACAACGTGCGCCCGGCGTATGCGCTGCGCCCCCGCCGCGCCGTAAAGGCGCGCCAGGCCGCCGAACCGGCGCTCCAAGTCGGCGGGAAGTTCTTCGATGAGGGATGTCATTGGAAATGCGGATCGTTGCCGGGACGTGCTCAGGCAGAACGTTCCAGCCGCCAGATCTGGTACTTCAATCCCGCCACGCAGCCCGCGAGAATGGCAGCCAGCGCCACAAAGCTGGTCGCGCTCAGGGTCGAGATGCCCGACAAGCCCTGTCCCACGGTACAACCCATGGCGCAGACGCCGCCTACGCCCATCAATGTGGCTCCCACCAGGTGATTGGCAGTGTCTTCCGCGTCACGAAAACCTTCCCAGCGGAAACTGCGCGACAGCACGGCGTAGACGGCCGAACCAACCACCACACCGAACACCGACACGATGCCCAGCGTGAGCACCTTGCTCTTGTCGCTGAAAAACATGAGCCAGTCTACGGTGTAAGCCACGGGCGAGACAAAACTCAGCGCCTCGGCGCGGCCCGAGTTGGTGGCGAGAAAGGCTTCCTGCAACGTCTCCGGATGTTCGGCCACATAGCCCAGGCGCCCGCTGACCCACCACATGGCCGCAATGACGCCGCCAATGCCCAGACCTGCAAGCAGGTTATCAAAGCGACGGAAGTCCTGGCCGAACAGCGCCCAGACGATAAGGCCCAACCCGATGAGGATGGCCAGGCCGATACCGGCGGCGGCGGGTGTGATACCGATGGCGCCGGCCACCCAGTTGGGCAAGGTCGCATTGGCCGTGAAATCGACGGCAATCTTGTCGACCGTAGCCACACGGACCACAGCCGTGATGCCTTTGAGTGTCGCAAAAGCTGCGATGCCCATCACGGCAAATACCACGACGGACTTGAGGCTGCCCCCTCCAATACGCACCAGCGTTTTGCTGCCGCAGCCTGAAGCCAGGACCATGCCAAAACCGAACATCGCGCCGCCCACCGATGCGGAAAGCCAGATAAAACGGTTGGAGGCATACAAGGTCTTGGATGGATCAATCACACCGGCCGCGGCCATGGTGAAAAACCCGATCATGGCTACACCAATCGCCATTCCCCACATGCGCATACGGGTCCAGTCACCCATGTTCACGATGTCGCTGACGGCGCCCATGGTGCAGAAGTGCGTTCGCTGGGCAATCGCGCCAAAAACCATGGCGAGAATAAAACCGGCCCAGAGAACGTGGGCCGTGAGACTATTGAGTGCGGAGATGTCCATCGCCCGATTTTAGGGGCGAATGATCTTTGCCCCCGGGCCRGCCGGATAGCCTGCCCGAGGTGCGGCTTACTTCAGCTTGGCCAGCCGTTCCTTGGCGACGGAAGCCGCCTCGGCCTGGGGATAGGTCTTGACCAGGTCCTCCAGCGTCTTGCGGGCCGACTTGGTGTCCTTGAGTTCCACCTGGCAGTTGGCCAGCGAAAGCATGGCCTCCGGCGCGCGCATATGATCGGGTTCAGCCGTCACGAGCGAGCGGAAATTAGTCACCGCGTCGCGGTAGTTGCGCAGGGCGTACTGCGCATTGCCCAGCCAGAACAGGGACGATGTCCGGTAGCCGGTTTGCGGATAACGCTTCAGGAAGCCCAGGAAGCTCGYCTGCGCTGCTGCGAAGTCGCCCTTGCGAAGCGTGGCCAGTGCGGTTTCGAACTCCTGTTTTTCAGCGGGCTCGGCCACAAATTCCTTGCCGTCCACATTGACTTTGCCGGGCTCGAACTTGCGCAGACGCTCGTCCACGCCTGTCGTCAGGTCTTTCTGGGTGCGCTGCATCTCGGCCACGCTGCGCGTCAGGTTTTCGTTCTGCCCACGCAGGTTGGCGACTTCGCTGCGCAGTGCCTCAATCTGATTGGACAGGTCGAGTACGCTGCGGCGCAACTGAGCGTTGTCTTCCGTGTTTTTCCGCACGTCATCGGCCATGCGCAGCTGCGACGCATCGACCTTTTGCCGCAAATCGAGGATCGCCCGGCGGGCCTCATCGTCTTCAAACAGGCCGGCGTTTGCATTGAACGCCAGCACGCAGGCCGCGGCTACCGCGGCATACCGAAACATGTTCACGGTTCGGGCCCCGTTTAACGGTAGTTGAGTTCAGCGCGGCGATTCTTCGCCATGGAGTCCTCATCAGAGCCCGTAGCTGCCGGCTTTTCCTTGCCGAAGCTCACGGCCTCGACTTGCGGATCAGCCACGCCCAGCAAGCCCAGCGCGCGGCGAACTGCCTCAGCGCGCCGTTGGCCCAGAGCCAGGTTGTACTCGCGGCCGCCGCGCTCGTCGGTATGGCCTTCAATAGCCATCTTGCGGCCCTTGTTGGCCGTCAGGTATTTGGCATGGGCCTCGATTGCTCCCTGGAACTCGGGCTTGACCACGTAGCTGTCGAAGTCAAAGTAGATGACCTTGGTGGTATTGGCAGGGCCCGCCAACGAGGCATCGGCGCCTTCAACCTGTACCGGCGCAACAGCACGGCCAGTCGCGCCTGGTGTACCGCCTTGCTGGGTCGTGCCGGTGCGATCCTCGACCGGCACGTCGTTCAGCTTGACGCCGGAACCGCAGGCTGCCAGCGTGGCCGCCAGGACAAGGGAGAAGATGATTGAAAAAACGGTGCGTTTCATGAAGTACCTCTACAAAAAAATAGGCCGTATGGAAAACAAAAATAATGCCGGGTGTTGCCGGTCACCGCTGGAAAGGGCCCCAATCGGGTTCCCGGATGTCACCGCTTGCCCCGGACAGTCTTGCCTTGATCTTGCCGTCCAGCGTTGTAGTCATCAGGGCTTCCCTGCCCTGCTGCTGGGTGGCATACACAATCAATCGGCTGTTGGGTGCAAAGCTCGGACTTTCATCGGCCGTGGTTTCGGTGATTGGAGTGACCGTACCGCTGGCAAGTTCCATGACGTGCAGCTTGAAGGCGCCGCCCACCCGGGAAACATAGGCCAGCCATCGACCGTCAGGGCTGAGCGCCGGGGAGATGTTGTAGGTCCCGGTAAAGGTGACCCGCTCGGCATTGCCACCATTGGGGCTCATGCGGTAGATTTGCGGCGCGCCGCCGCGGTCGCTCACGAAATAGATGTAGCGACCATCGGGCGAGAAGGCAGGCTCGGTGTCTATGCTGGAAGATTGAGTCAGCCGTTTGGGCTCGCCCCCATTGAGGCCGATCGCATAAAGCTGCGAACCACCGTCGCGGCTCAGCGTCGCCACCAACTGTTTGCCGTCCGGCGACCATGCGGGCGCGCTGTTGGAGCCTCGAAAGTTGGCCAGCAGGCGTCGCTTGCCGGATGCCACGTCGTGTGCGTAGATCACCGGCTTGCGCGACTCAAACGACACATAAGCCAGTTGGGAGCCGTTAGGTGACCAGGCGGGCGAAATAATGGGTTCGGGGCTGGTCAGGGCCGACTGCGCGCCCTCACCGTCGGAGTYGGCCACCCAGAGGTTGTATTTCTGGGCCGCCTTGGTCACGTAAGCGATACGCGTCGAGAAAATGCCTTTTTCGCCAGTGAGTTTTTCATAGACAAAATCGGAAATGCGGTGTGCAGACAGCCGCAAGTCAGCAGGCCCTACCGTGTAACTCTGGCCTCCCAAATCCTGTCCGCGCACGATATCCCAGAGGCGAAGACGAACATCAAAACGACCATCTGCCAACGGGGAAATGCTGCCGGTCACCATCGAATCAGCGCCTTTTTGCTTCCAGGCAGCCAGATCCGGGCGGGTATTCTCATCCGCGACGATCCCTGCGGTATCGATCGGTCGAAACATGCCACTACGTTCAAGGTCTGCCCGGACGATGGCGCCGATCTTTTGCGGTGCCTGCGCTTCTCCCCGAAACGTGGCGATGGCGATGGGCAGTTGGGTCAGGCCAACTCCGGAAACCTCAACGCGAAATTGCGCCAGAGCCGGCACTGCCGGGAGCGTGGCAGCAACCAGCATTCCAGCAATGGTGCGACGGCGAATAAGGGGTGTGATGCTCATGGTTTTTTTTCAGGTCAATGCAAATGCGTTATTTTGATGGGTGTTTGAGGGGCAATCTGGCCCAGCCCTTTCTCCGCCTGCGTGACAGCAGTTTTCATGCGCTGGAGCACCCTGTTTTTATTGATGGATTCCTGGTCGCGCCTGTTCTCTCGGTGCCAAAGATGAAATACT
>NZ_JBFUCA010000087.1:0-11542 GCF_056405475.1 Polaromonas sp. P1_G4 | reverse complement strand
GTGTTCACGCCCATCCTGGGCGACTTCGTGGCGATGCTGGGCCAGGAGCGCGTTCAGGCCGATGCCCACCGCATGCTGCGCCCCGGCTTTGCCGACGAAATCGCACCCGTCATCGCATGGCTGTGCGGCGACGCCGCGCGCTGGGTCAGCGGCGCCAACATTCCTGTCGACGGCGGCCTGGCCTCCACCTATATCTAACTATATCTAACGCTGACACGCCGCGGGTGCGAGGGCACCCATCCCCCATTCACGTAACAACGACGACATAACGAGGAGACATTCGATGAACAAGGTATTCACACCCTTCAGGCCAGCCACGCTGGCCTTGGCCTGCGGCCTGGCTTGCGCACTGCCGGCTCACGCCCTGGAACTGGACAACGGCGACCCCGACACCAAAATCCGGCTGGACTTCACACCCAAGTACAGCCTGGCCTGGCGGCTGAAGGACCCGTCCGCACTGCTCACCTCGCCGGCCGCCCGCGGCGATGGCGGTGTGACCAATGAAAACGATGGCGACCTCAACTTCAAGAAGGGCCTGATCTCCAACCGCGCCGACCTGTTGACCGAATTTGACTACAGCCGCAGCAACTGGGGCCTGCGCATCAGCCACTCCGCCTGGTACGACTCGCAGTACCTGCGCGCCAATGCCAATGACGGCACGGCAGGCGTCAGCAACTTCGCCGGCCAGGCCGCCAACCAGTTCGTCCCGGCAACGCGGGACCAGCACGGCCGCGGTGACGAATTCCTCGACGCCTTTGTCTGGGGCAAGGGATCCATCGGCAGCATGCCGGCCTCGATACGCGTCGGCAAGCACGCGCTGCAGTACGGGGAGAGTGTGTTCTTCGGCCAGAACGGCATCGCCAACGCGCAGGGCCCGGTGGACATCGCCAAAATCGTCTCGGTGCCGAACTGGCAGTTCAAGGAAGTGCTGCTGCCGGTGGAGCAGATCTCCGGCACGCTGCAGGTGGCCGAGGGCGTGACACTGGGCGGCTACTACCAGCTCAAGTGGCGGCCCAGCAAAATCCCCGGCGTCGGCAGTTATTTCTCCAACCAGGACTACATAGGCGGCGGCCGGGTCTACCTCGGCGGGCCGGTGCTGCCCACCGACACCAGCCGCGACCAGAAGCCGGGCGACAGCGGCCAGTTCGGTGCCCAGTTGCGTTGGGCGCCGGCCGGAGGCAACTATGAGTTCGGCGTGTACGCGGCACGCTACAACGACAAGACCCCGGCTGTTCCGGTGTTTGACCTGATCAACGGCAATGTGCACAACGTCTATGCCAAGGGCATCAAGACTTTTGGTGCCAGCGTCACGTCATCGATAGGACAGCTCAACTGGGCACTGGAGGGCTCGGTGCGCACCGACGCGCCACTGGCCAGCGACCCCGCCGTGCTGGGCGGTGCACCCTTCATGCCACCGGCCAACTGCGACGGCTCTCCCTCCAACCCGTGCTATGCAACCGGCAAGACGGCGCACCTGAATCTGTCGGGCATTTACGTGCTCAACAAGTCCAGCCTGTGGGACGGCGGCGCCCTGGTGGCCGAACTGGCCTGGAACCGGCTCATGAGCGTGACCAAAAACCCCAGCGCCGTCGGCTTTGGCGGGCTGGATCCCAACGCAACGCGGAACGCGGCGGCGTTCCGCATGATCTTTGAGCCGCAGTACTTCCAGGTTTTGCCCGGCCTGGACCTGTCATTCCCGCTGGGTCTGGGCTACAACTTCGGCGGCCGTTCCGCAGCCGTTATCAACTTTGCCGGCGGGGCCAGCAAGGCGGGCGACGTGAGCATAGGCATCAAGGGCAAATACCAGAACGTCTGGAATTTCGCCTTGAACTACACCGCCTTCGTCGGCAAGGAAAACACCCTGACCGTCACGGACCCCAGCACCCCCACCCGCATGCTGTCCTACGGACAGACCCTGAAAGACCGCAACTTCGTTTCCTTCACCGCTTCCCGCACTTTCTGAAAAACATTACAGAGACAACCATCATGATGCAGACCGCAAAACACTCATTGCTCGTGGCCGCCCTGCTGGCCGGCGCCATGTCCGCCCAGGCCGCCGTCACCGCCGAAGAGGCCGCCAAACTCAAATCCTCGCTGACGCCCATGGGCGCCGAGAAAGCCGGCAACAAGGACGGTACCATTCCGCCGTGGGAAGGGGGCCTCGCCAAGGCCACCCCGGGCTACAAGAACGGCGATGCCCGGCCCGACCTGTATCCCAACGAAAAACCCATCCTGTCGATCAACGCCAAAAACATGGCGCAGCACGCCGACAAGCTGACCGACGGCGTGCAGGCGCTGATGAAGAAGTACCCCGACTTCCGCATCGACGTCTACCCCACGCACCGCACCGCGGCGGCGCCGCAGTCGGTGTACGACAACACCTTCAGGAACGCCACCCGGGCCAAGACCATTGAAGGCGGCTACGGCATGGAAGGCGCTTTCGGCGGCACGCCATTTCCGATTCCCAAAGACGGCTATGAAGCCATGTGGAACCAGCGCACAGCCTGGCGCGGCGGCAACTTTTCCATGCCGATGCGCGTGTGGGTGGTGACGTCCGATGGCAAGCGCACCATGGCCTCCGGCGGCACGCAAACCATACGCCAGGCCTTCTACGACAAGGACGGGAGCGCCGAAAAGTTCGACGGCTACTACCAGTACGGCAAGCTGGTGGTCAACGCACCGGGCTCCAAAGCGGGCGAAGCCATCCTGGCGCTCGACGGTGTTTCGGATGCCGCGCCGCGCGGCCTGTGGCAGTACCTGGTGGGCCAGCGCCGCGTGCGCAAAGCGCCTTCCGTGGCGTATGACACACCCGACTCGGTGACCTCCGGCATCGGTCTGTTCGACGAGGCCTTCACGCTGTTTGGCCCGATCGACAAACACGAATTCAAGCTGCTGGGCAAGAAGGAAATCTACATCCCCTATAACAACAACCGCGCAGCTTCCGCCAAGATCGAAGACCTGGTGACGCCCAACACGCTGAACCCGACCCAGGTGCGCTGGGAGTTGCACCGCGTGTGGGAAGTCGAGGCCACACTGGCTGCCGGCAAGCGCCATGTGGTGCCCAAACGCAAGTACTACATCGACGAAGACTCCTGGCAGATCGCGCTGTTCGACGGCTGGGACGCCAAAGGTCAGCTCTGGCGCACCAACTACGCACTGATGCTGACGGCACCGGACGTCCCCGCCGTGACCAACGTCGTGCTGTGGGGCGGCTATGACATGCAGACCGGCGCCTACTACCTGAACATGGCCTCCAACGAGCTGCCCAAACAGTATGAAGTGCAGCCGCCGATCCCGCGCTCCTTCTTCAGCGCTGAATCGCTCGCCAGCGAAGGCGCTCGCTGATGACCGGAAGTGCCCAGCCTCGCGTTGCGCGGCGGACAGCCCTGATGGGGCTGCTCGGCTGGGTGGCCTCCGCTGCACTCCCCGCATGGGCTGCCAACGGGCCCGCCGTATTGTCACAGCCGGCGCTGGTCACGCCCAAGGCGTCAGGCGCGGCCACATTGGCCGTGACACGGGCCGGCACCCGGCTCGTGGCGGTGGGAGAGCGCGGCACGGTGTTGCTGTCGGATGACCATGGCGCCACCTGGCGACAGGCGCAGGTGCCTGTGCAAGCCACCTTGACGGCCGTGTGTTTCGCCGATGAACGCACCGGCTGGGCCGCAGGACATCTGGGCGTGATTTTGCGCAGCGTTGACGGCGGAGCCACCTGGGAAAAACAGCTTGACGGCATGCAGGCGGCCGAGCTGGTGAAGCAGGTAGCGCAGCGCAGCGGCGACAGCCAGGCCATGGCACAGGCGGAGCGCCTGGTGGAAGAAGGTGCGGACAAACCGTTCTTTGACCTGGAATTCGTGGATGCCCGGCGCGGCTTTGCCGTCGGTGCTTACAACCTGATGTTTGCCACCGAAGACGGCGGCAAGACGTGGGCCGCATGGGGACTACGGCTGCCCAACCCGAAAGCCCTTCATCTGTACGGCGTGCGCGCCCACGGCCGCACGCTGGTGATCGCCGGTGAGCAGGGCTTGCTGCTGCGCTCAAGTGACGGYGGGGCCAGCTTTACCGCGTTGCAGTCACCGTACAAGGGCAGCTTTTTCGGCCTGCTGCGCACCCGAGGCGGCGCGCTGGTGGCCTACGGCCTGCGCGGCTCGGCCTACCGCTCGACAGACGAGGGCGTGCACTGGGACAAGCTCGACACCGRCGTGCCCATGGCGGTGGGAGCCGGCATGGCTTTGCCGGACGGCGGTTTTGTTCTGATGAGCCAGGCGGGTGACGCCCTGATGGGCACCGCAGGCGGGCCCGGCCTGCGGCGCATCCCGGCACGCGAGCCGGTCCCGGTTTCCGGCGTTGCCCTGGCGGCCGACGGCAGCCTGGTGCTGGCAAGCCTGCGTGGCATGCGGCACTTGCCCGCACTGCCGGCAAATTGAAAACAACGAAGAGACATGCGCCGCCAATGGCGAAACTTTATGCACGCCGATTCCTCCTCTTCCGATCTCCAGCCCGTCGTCGCACGGCTTGAAGACTTTGACACGCGTTCGGGCACGCTGCTTGAGCGCGCTTTTTTCAATCACCGGCTCTGGGTCATGGCGGTGTGCCTGCTGCTGACCCTCGTGCTGGGCTGGCAGGCCACCAAGCTGCAGCTCAACGCCAGTTTTGAAAAAACCATCCCGACGGGCCACCCCTACATCGTCAACTACCTGGCCCACAAGGCCGACCTCGGCGGCCAGGCCAATGCCTTGCGGCTGGTGGTGGAGGCCCGGCAGGGCACGATCTTCGACAAGGCCTACCTCGATGCGCTGCAGAAGATCAACGACGAAATCTTTCTGCTGCCCGGTGTGGACCGGCCCTTCATGAAGTCGCTGTGGACCTCCAACACCCGCTGGGTGGCCGTGACCGAGGAAGGCCTGGACGGCGGGCCAGTGATCCCTGATGCCTACGACGGCTCACCCGCCAGCCTTGCCGGGCTGCGCGCCAACGTCGAGCGCTCGGGCGAAATCGGCCAGCTGGTGGCGGGCGACTTCAAGTCCAGCATCGTGTTTGTTCCCTTGCTGGACCGTAATCCGGAAACCGGTAAGGCGCTGGACTATGGCGATTTGTCACGCCAGATCGAAGTCCTGCGCGCCAAGCACGGCAACGATGCGCTGCAGATTCGTGTGACCGGCTTCGCCAAGGTGGCTGGTGATCTGATCGAGGGCCTGCATCAGGTGCTGCTGTTCTTCCTGCTGGCTCTCGCCATCACCACCGCGGTGCTGTTTGCCTACACCCGCTGCGCCCGCAGCACAGCGCTTGTGGTGGCGTGTTCGGTGGTGGCGGTAGTCTGGCAGTTCGGCCTGCTGGCATTGCTGGGTTATGAGCTCGACCCTTATTCAGTTCTGGTGCCCTTCCTGGTGTTCGCCATCGGCATGAGCCACGGCGCGCAAAAGATGAACGGCATCATGCAGGACATCGGCCGCGGCACACACCGGGTGGTCGCAGCGCGCTACACCTTTCGGCGCCTGTTCGTCGCGGGCCTGACCGCGCTGCTCTGCGATGCCGTGGGCTTCGCAGTGCTGGTCATCATCCAGATCAAGGTTATCCAGGACCTGGCCCTGATTGCCAGCATCGGCGTGGCGGTTCTCATCTTCACCAACCTCGTGCTGCTGCCCATCCTGTTGTCTTACGTGGGCGTGGCCCCCACGGCGGCGGCACGCAGCCTGCGCCAGGAAGCATCGCAAGGGGCACAACGTTCATGGCTGTGGGCCTTGCTGGATCACTTCACGCAAAAGCGCTGGGCCACGGCAGCAGTGGTCGTTGCGGCGCTCATGGCCGCAGGCGGCTATGCCATCAGCCTGCATTTGAAAATCGGCGACCTCGACCCCGGCGCATCCGAACTACGGCCCAGTTCACGCTACAACCAGGACAACGCCTACCAGATTGCCCACTACGCAGCGAGTGCCGACATCCTGACCGTGATGGTGACCACGCCCGCGGATAAATGCACGGCCTATGGCACGCTGGCCAAGGTGGACGCCCTGGCCTGGCAGCTTGAGCAAGTGCCGGGTGTGGAATCCACCAACTCGATGGCCGCGCTGTCCAAGCTGGCCATGGTGGGCTACAACGAAGGCAACTTCAAGTGGTTTGAGCTGCTCCCCAACGAAGGCGCTTTGGGCGGCGTGCAGACGCGCGCACCCCGCGAGCTTTTCAACCAGAGCTGCTCTTTCCTCGCGCTGTACGTCTACCTGAAGGACCACAAAGCCGAAACCCTGGCACGCGTGGTGGCAGATGTGGACCGCTTCGCTGCGGTCAACAACACGCAGGACGTCACCTTCAAGCTGGCCGCGGGCAGCGCCGGCATTGATGCGGCGACCAATATCGTGGTGGGCAAGGCCATGCGCGAGATGCTGCTGTGGGTGTATGCAGCGGTGGTGATTTTGTGCTGGATCACCTTCCGCTCCTGGCGCGCAGTGGTGGTGGCGGTGCTGCCGCTGGTGTTGACCTCGATCCTGTGCGAGGCTCTGATGGTGGGCCTGGGCATGGGGGTCAAGGTCGCCACGCTGCCGGTGATTGCGCTTGGCGTGGGCATCGGCGTGGACTATGCCCTCTATGTGCTCAGCATCACGCTGGCCCGCATGCGCGAAGGTGCCAGCCTGTCCGAGGCCTACCACCATGCGCTGCAGTTCACCGGCCGCGTGGTTCTGCTCACCGGCATCACGCTGGCGCTGGCCATCGGCACCTGGGCTTTTTCACCGATCAAGTTCCAGGCCGACATGGGCATTTTGCTGGCCTTCATGTTTGTCTGGAACATGGTGGGGGCGCTGGTCCTGCTGCCCGCGCTTGGCTACTTCCTGCTGCGGCCGGCAGTGGCCCTGCCCACGCCGGTCAATGTACGAGTGCCGGTATGAGCCGGCGTGGCGACACACTGACCCGCCGCACGCGCAGGCTTCTTGCCACGGCGATGCTGCTGGGCGCGGCCGCGGCAAGCCATGCCGCGCCCGACGCCCTGGTCGTCGGCCAGTCTCTGCCGCTCACCGGCGCGGGCTTTCCGGTCGCCAACCGTGTGCTGGCCGGCGCCCGCGCGCATGTGGAGCGCGTCAACGTGTCAGGCGGAATCGCCGGGCGCCGCATCGAGCTGGTGACGCTGGATGACGGCGGCGACCCACGGCGCGTGGCGGCCAACCTGCGCATCCTGGTGGGCCAGCACAAGGCAGTGCTCATCGCCAATTGCCTCGGTGAACGGGCCTGCCTTGAGGCCGCCCAGGCCACGCGTGAACTTCGCGTGCCGCTGGTCGGCCCGATGTCGGGCGCGTCGGCTTTGCGTTCTCCCGATGTCCGCCATGTTTTCAGCCTGCGGCCGGATGATGCGCGAGAGGCCGATGCACTGGCGCGCCAGCTGGCATCCATCGGCGTCACCCGGGTGGCGGTGCTGGCCGACGGTTCCGAACCGGCGCGCACCGAGGCGCTGGTGGCAGCCTTGCAACGCGACGGCCGGCAGGTCACACGCATCACCGCCGACGCGCGGCTGTCGTCCATCGAAGCGGCATTCCGCGACGTGGCCAAGGCCGCGCCGCAGGCCCTGGTACTCAACCTGGGCAACGAGGTGCTGGATGCGCTGGGGCGGCTTCCGGCCGCAGCCTATGACAGTGTGCCGTCCACCATCGCCACTTTGTCGACGGCGGGGCTGACGCAGCTGACACGGCTGTTTCGCAACCGGCTGGTGGGCTACACCAGCGTGGTGCCGAATCCCGAGGTGGCCCGCCTGCCCATCGTGCGTGAGCTCGAGCGCGATGCAGACGATTTCATCGGCCCCGAGGCTATGACCTTCGAAGGCCTGGAGTCCTACCTGAACCTGCGTGTCTGCACGGAAGCCTTGCGCCGTGCCGGCCCGCGCACCGACAGCCAGCGCCTCGGCGAGGCGATTGAAAGCCTTGGAGCACTGGACCTGGGCGGCTTCAGGCTCTCGTTCGGTCGGGAGCGGCACCACGCTTCGGACCATGTCGAGATCGGCATGCGGGCGCGCGATGGAAAACTAATTCGGTGACACCCCCTAGGCGCCTGCGGCCCGGCAAAGCCGGTTCCGCGCTGACCCTTGTACTGCAACTGTGAACTGCCAAGGACTGCAATGACCATATCTACCATCCCCACCGTGCTCGAGACGGCTCCGCTGGACCCCGCCTTGGCCGGCTTTCTGGCGCAGGCGGCCGCGCAGGGCAACCCGCCCCTGGAAAGCCTGCCCCCCGCCATCGCGCGGCAGGTTTACCGCGAGCTGGCCGGCACCTTGGGCTTGCCGGCCCCAGCCATCGGGGAAGTGAACGACACCAGCTTCCCCGGCCCCAGCGGTCCGCTRCGCCTTCGTGTATACCGGCCCGAAGCTGCAGGCCCCTGGCCCGTGCTGCTGTATGCGCATGGCGGTGGTTTTGTGATCGGCGATCTGGAGACCCACGACAAGGTTTGCCGCACGCTGTGCCACCACAGCGGCATGCTGGTCGTGGCGGTGGACTACCGGCTGGCGCCGGAGCACCCCTTCCCCGCCGCACCGGACGACGTCGAGGCCGCCTTGCGCTGGGTACTCGCAAATGCCTCTGCGTTGGGCGGCGACGCAAACCGTATCGCTGTGGCCGGCGACAGCGCCGGCGCGCAGCTGGCACTGGTGGCATCACGGCGCGTGAACGCAAAAGCCGTTCGCGCGCTCGGCCTGATCTATCCGGTGGCACAGCACCCCAGCCAGCCCAGCGCCTCCTACCCGGAGAACGAAGGCAAATTTCTCAGCATGGGCGTGATGCAGTGGTTTATGGCCAGCTATCTCGGCAAGCAGACCGATGCGGACAAGCATCCTGACTTTGCTTTGCTGGACTCAGGGGGCCTGGCGAACCTTCCCGCCACATGGGTCGCCACCATGGGCCACGACCCGCTGCGCGACGAGGGCCACGCCCTCGCCCGGCGCATGGACTCTGCCGGGGTAGAGGTGACGCACCGCCACTACCCCAGTGCCATTCATGCCTGTATACATTTCACGGCGGTGTCGCCCATCGGCCTGCGGGTCGTGACGGACCTGGCGCGGTGGTTGCGCGAACAGACCTGACCGGCTTGCGGCCGGCATCATGACGTCACGCGGGGCGGTCTGTCTCCACCCGCCGGCTTTGCGCGAAGGCCACATACCAGTCCAGGCTGCCCGGGTTGGCCATGGCGTCTTTGTTGACGACTTTCTCCAACGGCTGGCCCAGCAGCAGTTTCTTGATCGGCAGCTCCTGCTTCTTGCCGGATAGCGTGCGTGGGATTTCAGGCACGACAAAAATCTCATTGGGCACAAAGCGCGGCGACAACGCCGTCTTGACGGCCTGGTTCAGGCGCACCTTCATCGCTTCGTCAAGCACATGGCCAGGCCGCAGCACCACAAAGAGCGGCATATAGCTTTCGCGACTCAGGTATTCGAGGTCGACCACCATGGAGTCCAGCACTTCGGGCAGCGCCTCAATCGCGCTGTAGAGCTCGCTGGTGCCCATGCGCAGGCCGTGGCGGTTGATAGTGGCATCGCTGCGGCCATAGATGATGCAGCTGCCCGAGGGCGTAACCTTGAGCCAGTCGCCATGCCGCCACACGCCGGGGTAGGTGTCGAAGTAGCTCGCGAGGTAGCGTTGGTTGTCCTTGTCGCCAACGAAGTACAGCGGCATGGACGGCAGCGGCTGCGTGCAGACCAGCTCACCGACTTCATCGACAACGGACTCGCCCTTGTCGTTCCAGGCCTCGACCGCGCAGCCGAGGATGCGGCATTGCATTTCGCCGGGAACCACGGGCAGTTCGCGGTTGCCGCCTATAAACGCACCGGCGAAATCAGTCCCGCCGGAGATATTGCACCACCAGATTGGTGCCCCCACGCTTTTCACTTCGTGTACCTCCGGCGTTACGCTGCCCCTTTCCCCTGAAATTGGGGCTGCCTGGCCTTGGGGCGGCCCGGCGGCCAGGCGTGTCCGGTTTTCCCGATCACGTAGCTTTGCGAACTGCGCGGTACCCCATCGCTGCGTGTCTTCGCTGAGCGGTGATCCAGTTGTGCCCAGCGTACGAAGCCGGCCCAGGTCACCACACTGCGCAATGTCAATCCCCGCCTTCATGCAGTTGGCAAAGAAGGCCGCACCCGCACCAAAGAAAGTAGCACGCGTGTTGGCGACAAAGCGCCACAGTGTGGTCCAGTCGGGCTTGTCCTTGTTCGTGCCCGCCGGGTTGCCGTCGTAGATGCAGCAGGTGGTACCGTTGAGCAGGCTGGCGGCCTGCACGTTCCACATGATCCAGCCGGTGGAGCTGTACCAGTGAAAGCGTTCCGGATTGGCCGGGTCGGCATAACTGGGTGCCAGGTCGTTGTGCAGGCGCAGCAGCGCCAGCCCCACCAAGGCCACGCCACCATGGCCGTGGACGATGGGTTTGGGCAGGCCGGTGGTGCCGCTGGAATAGACGATCCACAATGGATGGTCAAACGGCAGCCAGAGTGGCTCGAAGGCCGCTGTTTGTGCATCGTTTCGGGCTGTGGCGCTTTGCAGGTGTGCGCAATCAGCTATCAAATCAATAGCATTTGAATTGCCGGGCAGCACCTCGTGAAGGATCACGTGCGTGGCGCTTGGCAGCGCGGCGGCCAGCTCGGCCACCACGCTGCGGCGGTCGATGTCCTTGCCGCCGTAGTGCACGCCGTTGCAGGCGATCAGCACCTTGGGCTCAATCTGGCGAAAACGGTCCAGCACAGCGGGCGTGCCCATGTCGGGCGCGCACACACTCCACACGGCGCCTATGCTGACCGTCGCGAGGAAGGCGACCATGGTCTCGGGCGTGTTGGGCAGATAGGCGGCCACGCGGTCGCCGGGCTGTACGCCCTGCGCCTTCAGGTGCAGGGCCAGCGACGCCGACTGCCGGCGCATCTCGGCCCAGCCCAGTTCGCGCGCTGCTTCGCCGTTCGCCAGGCTGCCTTCACCGTGGCTGACGATGGCAGGCACGCCCGCCGCGTCGGCCGCGGCCGTGTGGCGGAACACCTGCTGCGCGTAGTTGCCCTGCGCACCGGGAAACCACTCGGCTCCCGGCATGCTGCGCCGGCCCAGCACGGCCGTGTGCGCAGTGGGCGACTGCAGTTCGAAGTAGTCCCAGATGCTTTGCCAGAAGGCGTCGAGGTCGGTGACCGACCAGCGCCACAGCGCGTCATAGTTGTCGAATGACAGGCCGCGCGTAGCCTGCAGCCAGTTTTGGTACTTGCGTATCTGGAACATGAACGCAACCATAAACCAAGAGCGGCGAATGCGACCGGGTGGTATCCCCGGCATGACTTATATTGATTGGCTCTGCTTAATCGGGCCGTCTCCCATGGGGCCGCCTGTGCCGCGCATCTGTCCGCCTGAAAGTATTCATTGAACAGCGAGCCCTGGGTCATCTACTGCGACGGCAGCGCCGTGCCGAACCCCGGCCGCATGGGTCTGGGCGCGCTTGTCATGGCGCCTGACGGGACCCGGCATCCGCTGTCTATTACCGCGGAAGGCCGGGGCTGCAACAACGAAGCGGAGCTGCGCGCGCTGATGGCGGCCATGCAATACGC
>NZ_JBFUCA010000086.1:0-11548 GCF_056405475.1 Polaromonas sp. P1_G4 | reverse complement strand
GGCTGTTGCCACATGAAGCGAAGGGCAGGCGTTGCCTGCCGCATCCATGTTTTTCAGGAAAAGCATCTGCGGATATTTCGGCCAGTCAATGTCTGGAGCGGGTGCGGCCGTGGGCCAGAAATAAAACACCAGCAGGCCCGCCAGGCAGGTCAGCGCAATGGCGCCGCCATAGCGCAAGAGTTCGCGCCGGTCGCCAAAGAAGATGGGCGGCAGCGAGACATAAACCCATAGCGAGAGGTAAACCGGCAAGGCCAGCGGTTCAAAACCGATGAGGTGGTCGGGCCAGGTGAGGGGCATCACCGCGATCGGAAAGGCCGGGTGCTTGAGCAGGTAAAAGTAGGCGCCGAAAAACACGCCGATGAAAAGCATCGTGCCAATGGCTTTCAGATAGATGTGCTGAAAGATAACCCGCCCTATTTGTGACCACGGACTCTGCCGGGTTTTCTGCGTAGGATTCATGCGAGGGCCTGCTGCAKGGTCACCGTGTGCAGGTCGGCGGCCGCAATGGACTCCAGCAGGGCGGGCAGGACATCCAGGATGACCGGAACACCTTGCGGTGTGCGTGCTGCATTGCCGTCATGCAACAGCAAGATGGCGCCGGCTTGCAGCCCGGCCGTCAGTTTGCGTTTTACTTGCTCGGCATTGGTGACGCGGGTGTCAAAGCCGCGCACGGACCAGCTGGTGAGCTTCAGGCCGAGCCGGGCCAGTACCGGGTCAAGAAAGGGGTTGCGCAGGCCGGCGGGAGCGCGAAAGAAAAGGGGCCGCCGGCCCGTCAGGCCGCTCAGTGTGTTTTGCGCTGCCTGCAACTCGCGAAACATGCTGCGCGGGCCCGTCAGGGCAAAGTAGTGGCGGTGGTGCTGGCTGTGGTTTTCAACGGCATGTCCGCGCCGCACAAGCTCGCGGCACAACTCGGGATGGCGGGCGGCTTTGTCACCGACGCAAAAAAAGGTCGCGCGGGCCGCATACCGGTCGAGCAGATCCAGGACTTCGGGTGTCACGGCGGGGTCGGGGCCGTCATCGATGGTCAGGGCGATTTCCCGCCTGGCGACGGAGGCCTGGGGCAGGCGGGTCCAGTTGGGGCCCAGCCACTGGCTGCGGGGCCACATACCCACGACGGTGAGCAACAGATGGTTGAGGACCACGGCGGCAAGCGCCCAGCGCCACCAGCCGGAATCAACAAGGATGGCCGCAAGTGCCGCCGCGTGCAGCGTGATGCTTGCACGTACCAGGATGCTGGGCTTCCACCGGAGGTCAGGCATGGGGCTTCCTGGCAAAAATTGCGGCATAAACCAGCGCCAGGATGACGCCCGGGGCAACGGTAACGCCCATGGCTTGCAGGATGGACACCTTGGAAAAAGCGAGCAGGCCAAACCCTGCGACGGTGGTCAGATTGGCCAGCAGCATGGACGCCAGGGTTCTGGGCGCTATCGGGGCATGGGGCTCGGGCCGGTCAAAAAACAGCGCGTAGTTGGAGCCCACGGCCACGACCAGCAACAGGCCCACCAGGTGCAGGATGATCAGTTGCTGGCCCAGCAGGGCCAGCCCGGCCGTGACTGTGACGACAGCGGCCGCCAGCGGCGCAATGATCCGCAGCACCCGGGACGGGGACCGGAAAACCACCAGCAGCAGGGCCACGAGGACAGCCAGCCCGCCCAGCGACAGCACGATGGCTTCGTGCAGGTAGCTGGAATACAAACGGTCAGACTCGGTTTTCATGTCGACAAAAAGTACGCCAGGCAAGGGCTTGGTGGCCAGCGCGGCGCGAATGTTGTCGGCGTCGATGTTTCGTCCCTGGGACGCAGTCAAAGGTAGCAGGGCGCTCCAGCGGCCGTCTTTACCAATGAGCAGCGCGGCCAGGGCCATGGCCATCGAGGTTTTTTCAAGGTCGGCTGGCTGCAGCAAGGGCTGGCTGCGGGCGGCAGCGACCTCTGCCAGGAAAGGTGAAAACACCCCCGGGCGCACTGGCAGCCCTTGCGTGGCCTGGGTCATGCGGGCCTGCAACACCTCAGCAGCGGGCAGGCTGGCCTGGCGGGCGCGTTGCGTGGCCACGCTGGGGAGGTAGCGGCTGGGGCTCTCAAACCCGGCAATTTCACCGCGCTCGACCTGTGCCTGGAGCAGGGTTGAAACCTGTTCGGCGGTCTGGAGTACCGACTCCTGGCTGGCGCCGGAAACCACCACCACATAGCGCACGTCAGGCGCTCCCATATCGGCACGCAGGCTTTCATCCAGCGCCACATCGGCTTGCGAGACCGGGCTGAGCGAGGAAATCTTGTCGTTGAACAGGCTGGCGTGATTTCCCGCAAGGACGGCACAGGCGGCTATCAGCAGGGCCGCGGCAGGCCATCGCAACAAGGCCGCATGTTGCACCAGCCCCTCCAGCGCCCGCCCGATGGCCGACACATCATGGATGCGGAAATGGCGCGGTAGCAGATGCGGCAGTACATAGCGGGTCACGGCGGCGGCCACGACCAGGCCGGCAATCGAATACAGGCCGAGTTGCGCCAGGCCCGGAAAGCCCGAAAACAAGAGAGAGGCAAAGCCGGCTATGGAGGTCAGAACGCCGAGCCGGACGGTCGGCCAGAAGCGCTTGACCCAATGCGCCTGGTCGGCGCCTGCATCTTCGGACTGCACAAAAAGATAGATGGAGTAGTCCACAGCTTCGCCGATCAGCGCTGTGCCGAAGCCCAGCGTGATGCCGTGCACCGACCCAAAACCCAGGCTGACTGCGGCAATCCCCGCCAGCGCGCCGCTCAGCACGGGCAAAAATCCGAGCAAAAGGGCGCTGACAGAACGGTAAACCAGCAGTAACAGCGTCGCGATCAGCACCACGCTGATCAGCGAGAGGTGGCTCACCTGGCTTTGAATGGTTTCGCGGGACGTGACCGAAAATACGCCAGGGCCTGTCATGACGAAGCTGGCACCAGCTGAGGAACCGCCCGCCGCATCGAAGGCCTGGCGAATCGCGGCCATGGCACGTTGCTGGGCATCGGTGTCAGAGCCTGCTGCGTGGGTCTGCAGCAGCATCAGTGCCCGCTTGCCGTCACGGGAAGTCCAGGCGCCATGGGCCTGTTGCGGCTGGCTTCCGCCGTTGAGCTGGCCCAGCAACTGCACCATTTCGCCGGTAGGGTCGCGGGGCAGCAGGGCCTTGACCATCAGTCCTGCGGGCGAAGCGAGCAATTCGATGCTGTCAGTGAGGGCCGTGTGCAACCCATCCGCGCTGAATCGTTCCGGCGTCACTGAAGGGCTCAGCAGATAGCGATGGTTGAGCAGGAAATTGCGGTCCCGCTCGCTATTGACGGGTTCGCCATTCGCCACGCTGGCAAAAGCGGAATCGGTGCGCAGCTGCTGCGCCATTTTTTTGGAAAGCGCTGCACGTTGAGGGGCGTCGGAGCCTTCTATGCCTACCAGGACAAGGCGCGAGGCCAGGCCCTCGGTCAGCTGGTCCATCAGCAGTTGTTGCTCGGGTGTGGGAGTACGCGGCAAAAACGCCGACAGGTCGGTCGTGAACTGTGTGCGGCTGATGACAATGCCGCAACCGATCAGGAATGCCAGCCATACCGCAATGGCTGCCATGCGGCCGCGTGCGCCGTTCATCACGGGGTGGCCACTTGCTCGATGGTCATGGTGGAGCTGTCGCCATCGGCTTGGGCGATGTCGATGTTGCGCAACTGGTCACGCACACCCGTAATGCGGATGCGTTGGATCACCGCCTGCATTTTGGGATCGACGGGCTGCAATTGCAGGGTCCAGCGTTCGGCCGTGCCTTCGAGGCTGAGCCGGTAGTTGCGCTCTAGGGCGCTGCGGTCGCCCGCCAGGGTGCCGCGAATGCTGTCAATGAATGCGGCCAGCTCGGGGTACGCCTGGAGCCGTAACTGGTATTTTTGCTTCCCGCGTTCAATCACCAGTTCTCCGCCGTTCACCACCATGGATTCAGGCTTCGGTTTGAGCGTCCGCTTTTCCAGCCGGTCTGGCGCGGTATAGAGCAGTTCCCCGGACGATTCCACCGGTTTGTCGAGCAACGCAATGCTCTTTTTTTCGACGAAGGTGGCGCGGCCCGACTTGGTTTGCGCCAGCGAATCCATCAGTTGCTGAAGGTCCCAGGCGGCCAGCGCTGCCGGGCTCAATGCGGCCAACACCAGACCCACCACAACTGCGGCCAGCGCGAAGACGGGCCGTGACGGCTGTTGCGTGATGTGCGATGAGGCGGGGGTGGATGTTTGCTGAATAAGGTGTGTCATATGCTCAGGTGTTTTGTTCGGGCTGGCCGGACTGCCGCGGCGCAGGTCGCCAGAAATCAAAAAAATTGAACCAGTTGTAAGGCGCGCTGCGGCAGTATTGCGCCATCAGTGCAGCATAGCGCGTCATGGCGGATTGCACCGCCGCTGTGCGGCCGCGCGAAGGTAGCGTCGAGAAATCCGCCAGAGGTTCGAAATGAATGTCATAACGATTGCCGCCGCGGTACAGCCCCGTCATGAACAACACGGGGCGTTTCAGGATGGCGGCCATGCGAAAAGGACCCAGCGGCAGCTCGGCGGCGTCTCCGAGGAACTCGATGGAATAGGTGTCGTCCTTGCCCAGTGACCGATCACCCAGCATGCCGACGACGGCACCCTCATCCAGCAGTTCGTGCACCCTGATCATGGAATCGATATGTCCCAATGCCACGACGTCCAGCTGCGCTTTGGGATTGATGGCGCCCATCGCCGCGTTGATTTTCCGCGCGTTTTCCTCGTACATCACCATGGCAATGCGCAGGCCCGGTTGCTGGCGCCCGATGGCCCGCAGAACTTCAAAACTGCCCAGATGGGCGCCGATGAGGAACACGCCTCTTCCGTCAGCCACCACCTTGTCGATCAGTTGCTGGTTGTGCACCCGGATATCAAACAGCTCGAAGCGGTCATTCAGCAGGTAAACACGGTCGTGAATGGCAGAAGCAAAACTCAGGAAATGCCGGAACAGATGACGCCAGCCGACCGCAGCGGGCGACGGCAGGTCGAACACGCGCCGCAAGTAGTTTCGCGACGTCCGGCGCGCCGCCGGCGCGAAAATAAGGAAATAGGCTGCAATCCCGTAAAGGACGATGCGGCTGGCGCTACGGCCCAGGTTCAGCGAGATCCAGGTCATGACACGCAGCATGAAGCCGTTGCTGCGTTCCGGGAGCTGCTGCCATTCGGCGCCGGATGTCGCATTGGCTCCGCGTGGCGTGTTCATGGCTGCGGCGATAGCAGCAAGGTTCCGGTGGCAACTTTTCGGTCGCCGCTGGAAATGTCAAAGCGCGTGCTGCCGGAGGCGGCGGTGCTGCAGGAGATGGTCAGCGTCTCACCGGGCCCCACCGTGCTGAGGAATTTCGCCGAGCTGATCTGGCAGACCTCCGGGGCATGGCCGGTACGTGCGTGTTGTACCGCGTGTATGGCGGCGTCGAGCAACACCACACCGGGAACAATGGGTGTACCGGGGAAATGCCCGGCAAGCGCCGGATGGTCAGGGGCGATGGAAAACCGGGTTTCGCCCGGAACGGGAGATTTCTTTTGAAGATGGTCGCGCGCCAGGGTAACCAGCGTATCGCGCGGCAATTTCCCGGTGCTGTTGCGTGGCAGGCTGTCGAGCAGCACGAGGGGCCGCGGGATGAAGATGGCGTCAATCCGCTCCCTCAGTGCCGCCAAAAGGGCCGGCGCCGTCAGGCCCGGCGCCACAACGAAAGCCATCAACCGTACCACGGTGTCGCCGGAACCCTCGTCCGGCATGAAGAAGGCGCCGTCCATCACGCCCGGTATGGCGTGGAGCTGATGGTTCAGGTAGCCCAGCGAGCTTCGCTTGCCCGCGATATTGATCAGGTCGGCAGTCCGGCCGTGCAAAAGAAATTGTGTGTCCGACACCGACTCCAGTTCATCGGCCAGCGGGGTGGGTTGGTCGACATGGCCGCCTGAGGCCCAGGTCTGGCCTTGCCTGATGCTCAGCGTGACGTCCGGAAAGAGTGTCCACGCCAGGGCCTCGGTCATGCGTCGCGTGGCGATTTGTCCCGTTTCGGTGGAGCCGTAGATTTCCAGCAGAGGAACCTGCAGCCGGGCTTCGGTGGCCAATGCCAGCTGGGGTGGCAGGGGTGCCGTGGCGGACAGCACGAGGTCAACCTGCGGAATGTCCAGGCCTGAAGCCAGCAGCGCTTTCAAATGCACGGGCGTGGTCACCAGCATGCGGGGGCGCTCCGCTTGCGCCAGTGCGGCGCAGATATCGGCCGGATAAAACGGATGGGCAGCCACCAGAATGGCGCCACTTTGCAGCGGCAGCAACACGGTGGACTCGAAGCCGAACATGTGCTGCGGAGGCACTGTCGCCACGATGCTGTGCTTGCGGCCATCCAGCAAGCCGAGCCGGTCGGCTTCAGCCCGCGCGCTGCGAACCAGCCCGCCCCAGCTTTTCCGGTGCGCCACCGGCGTGCCGGTCGAGCCGGAGGTGAACATGATGGTGRCAATGCGCGATGCGGGAATTTGCGGAATATCGCACTGCATGCCAGTTGCGGCGCCTGGCGGACGTGGCGTCATCGCATCCGTCCAGCTCAGTAACGGCAGGGCCAGGGACTGTGGCTGGTCCGCGAGGCAAAACACGTCTGGTGCAAAGCTGCGGACCTGTTTCACCATTTCCGGCGTCAGCGTGGGTGGCAGCAGGCTGACCTTGTCTGCCAGCAGGGCGGCCGCCATACCCACGGCAAACCGGTAGCGGTCTGCGCAGACATTGAGAACATGCTTGCCTGAGGGCAGGGCCGCCGCAAGCTGCCTGACATCGGTCAGAAAATGTTCAACGGTAACGGCCTGGCCATGGCTGCAAGCCACAACGTCTTCAGCCCGGGTGTGCGAGATCAGCGGAAACGTCGTCATGGCCGGCGCGCGCGGCTTTCTGCGGAAGCCTGCCGGTAGGCGCGAATGGCCTCCAGCGGACCGGCACGATCTGCTGCCGGCAATGCGTAGCAGCGAACGGCATATTCCGCTGCAAACATCAGTGCGAGCAGGGGAATGCCCAGAAGATTGGCAAAAGTGGACCACACAGTAATGGGCGCCAACCAGAACAGCAGCAATGAAAAGCCCGCAATGATTCCGAAATACAAGGCCCACGCCAAGGTGGCCGACCGCGTGTAAGAAACAAGCGCAGGCGAAAGCTCGCCATGCACGATGCGGGCAAATTGCGCAATCATCGGTGTGCGGCCGCGCACGAGTGTCCGGCCGAAAGTTCCGCACAGCAGGGCATATGTGCCCGCATGCTGAAGCAGGAAAACCCAGTTGTAATGGGTGATCAGCCATTCCCTGAACAGATAAAACCCGAGGCAGGCTACACCACAAAGGGCCAGCATGACAGGGCGCTGCGGTGAACGCCAGGCCAGGACAACGGCCAGCACCAGCAGCGGAAGCACGGCGACCAGCGCCTCAAGCAAGCCCGGCGCCGTCGATGCCGCGGCCAGATGGGAAAGCACAGCGTAGCCGATTCCCAAAGCCGCGATGCCGCCCCAGCGACAGGCTTGGGTAAACCGTGTCGCCAGCACAGCTGTCACTGGGTTCGCCAGGCGGCAATATGGTCGCCCAGGCTTCGCAGCGAATGAAAGATGGCGTGGTTGTCTTCGTGGTCCGCCCTGAGCTGCAGGCCATAGTGTTTGGAGACAACCAGCGCAATTTCCAGGATGTCGATGGAATCCAGCCCCAAGCCGTCGCCGTAGAGCGGTTCGTCGGGTTGTACATCGTCGGCGCTCACCTCAAGGTTGAGGGCGCTCACCACCAGTTCCGCGACCTCGCGCAGCAAGGCTGCATCAGCCGATGTGGAAGAGGTTTTTACGGTGGATTCAGGCATAGTTTTATTACTAGTTATTACCAGGTGCGAAAACAGTTCGGTCGGGGCCGCTGCGTGCATGCGACTCCCTGCGCAGTGCGGAAATTTTAGCTGAGGCTATACGGCTCAAGCCTTCATCGCGGCCTTTGCYTACAACGGCTGGTGCTAGAAGGGTGCGTCCGGTGTGGTGTTGGCACGTACCGCGGAGGACTTGATCTTTTTGGCGGTCAGCTTTGGTTTGTCTGCGGGCTGGGCGGTGGCGTCGGCGGTCTCGGTGCTCATAGTGTCTTYCTGCAGGGCCTGCCGTACCGTGGCTTTGTCGCCGGCGCCAGCAAATTTGCTGTATTTACCCAAAGTGGCCACCATCTGCCCGTAAATGCGCGGATTGCCGGCCACACATTCGCCGTGGTCAATGAAGTCAGCCTCGCCGGTAAAGTTGCCGATCAGGCCGCCGGCCTCGGTAACCAGCAGCGAGCCGGCCGCCACGTCCCAGGGCTTGAGGCCGGTTTCAAAAAAGCCGTCGCTGAAGCCAGCTGCCACGTAGGCCAGGTCCAGCGCCGCAGCGCCCGGGCGGCGCACGCCGGCGCACTGGCTCATGACTTCACCGAGCATGTTGAGATAGCTTTTGAGCTTGTCACCGGGGCGGTAGGGGAAACCGGTCGAGATCAGGCATTCCTGCAGCCGGGTGCGCTTGGCTACACGGATGCGGCGGTCGTTCATGTAGGCGCCGCGGCCTTTGGTGGCGCAAAAAATGTCGTTGCGGGTGGGGTCATACACCACGGCCTGCTCGACCTTGCCCTTGACGGCCAGCGCGATGCTGACGCAATAGACGGGAAAGCCGTGGATGAAATTGGTGGTGCCGTCCAGCGGGTCGATGATCCAGACGAAGTCGGAGTCTTTGGCGCCATGCTCGCTGCCGGATTCTTCGGCCAGGATGCCGTGGCCGGGGTAGGCCGTCAGCAGCGTTTCGATGATCGCAGCTTCAGCAGCTTGGTCGACCTCGGTGACAAAGTCGTTGGTCTGCTTGACCGATATGCGAACCGATTCGACGTCAAGCGCCGCACGGTTGATGATGGCGCCTGCAGCGCGCGCAGCCTTGATGGCCACGTTGAGCATGGGGTGGAGATTGCTGGACATAACTTGTAGGGAAGAGCGGAACGAACCGGCGCCGGCGATGCGGGCGGCGGGCAATGCCGGTATTTTCCCATAAACGCGAACCGTCCTTTCCCAGCCCCTTCCCAAGGTCGATATCGCGTCCCAATCGTCCAGAAACCTGTTCTAGGCGCCTTCCGCGATCAGGAAATCCGAGTCAGCGTGTTGCTGGCGTATCGCCCGGGCCGCCTGGTATTCAGGGCTGGCATAACAGGCCCTGGCGGTCGCCATGTCGGCAAACTCCACGACGACGTTGCGCTCGCGCGAGCTGCCCTCCATGCATTCGTACGCGCCGCCGCGCACCAGAAAGCGCGCCCCGAACTTCTCGAAGGCCGGCCGCGCCGCCGTGAGGTAACGAGGATATTCCTCAATGTTGYGCACCGAGACGCGCACGATCCAGTAAGCCTTTGCCATTCTTGTTCCTTGGGTGGTGTGAAGTGATGAAGGCTGGACGATACGCGTGACAATTCATTCTGAAAAATGAATAATAAAGATAATTAATATCTTTTCAAGAGATCATGGAGCTGAGCGACCTGGTTATTTTTCGTGCCGTGGTGGAGGCGGGCGGGGTGACACGTGCTGCCGAGCGCCTGCACCGCGTGCAGTCCAACATCACGACGCGTATCCGCCAACTGGAAGAAAAGCTCGGCGTGCCGCTTTTTATCCGTGAGGGCAAGCGGCTGCACCTGTCGCCAGCTGGGCAGATCTTGCTGGACTATGCCGGGCGCCTGATCAGCCTGGCTGAAGAAGCACGCGATGCTGTGCAGGGAGGGCAGCCGCGCGGCGTTTTTGTGCTCGGTGCCATGGAAAGCACTTCGGCTGTGCGGTTGCCGGCCCCTCTGAGCGATTTTGTGCGTCTCTATCCGGAAATCAGGCTCGCGCTAAAAACCGGCAACCCGCAGCAACTGGCCGCAGCCGTGCTGGCGGGGGAGATGGACGCGGCGCTGGTCACTGGGGCTATTGCGGAGGGTCCCTTTGAACGGGAGGCGATTTACACCGAGGAACTGGTGATTGTTGCGAGCGCCGCGCATCCGCCTGTGACGCAGGCAAACAGCGAGCCTCCGCGTGCCATGGTGGCTTTTGAAAAGGGCTGCCCGCATCGCGCACGGCTGGAAGCCTGGTACTTGCTGAAAAACAGCATGCCGGTGCAGACGATTGAAATCACGTCCTACCATGCCATGCTGGGCTGCGTGGTGGTGGGCATGGGCATTTCGCTGGTGCCGCGCAGCGTGCTGGCAACCTTTCCGGAGCGTGGCCGGCTCAGTATCCACGCATTGCCGCCGGGCAGCGACTGCGCCCAGACTGACCTGATCTGGCGCAAAGGGGCGAAGTCGCCAAAGGTGGATGCATTGCTCCGCGTCCTGAAGCCGCCGGCATAGGACAATCCAGCTCCATGCACACGCGATTCATCCTGATCAATACCAGCCATGCGGGCAATGTGGGGGCCACGGCCCGTGCCATGAAAACCATGGGCTTTGACGACCTGGTGCTGGTGGCGCCGCGCTGGGCCAATGTGCTCAACCGTGAAGAAACCATCCAGCGGGCCAGCGGGGCGCTCGACGTTCTCAAAAACGCCCGCATTGTGGCCACGCTGGACGAGGCCGTGGACGGCATGGCGCACCTGTGCGCCACCGCCATGACGCCACGCGACTTCGGCCCGCCCACGCAGGCGCCGCGCCAGCACTTTGCACAGCTGCTGGGCCTGGCAGGTCTGCTATCAAAAGAGGAGCTGCTCGCGCACGTCCCTATTGCCCAGAAGACAGATTCCGTTGCGTTTTTGTTTGGTTCCGAGCGCTTCGGCATGCAGAACGAGGACGTTTACCGCTGCCATGTGGCGTTGAGCATTCCGACCGACCCGAAGTTCGGCTCGCTCAATCTGGGCGCGGCGGTGCAGCTGATTGCCTATGACTGGCGCCAGGCGCTGGGCGGTTTCAGCGTGCAGCCCGCCACGGCGGAGCCGACGCTGGCCGACGCGGCCGCAGTGGCGGGCATGCTCAGGCACTGGGAGGAGGCCTTGACCGGCATCGGCTTCCTGGATCCGGCCTCGCCCAAAAAACTGATGCCGCGCCTGAACCAGCTGTTCAACCGTGCCCAGCTCAGCCCCGAGGAAATCCACATCCTGCGCGGTGTGGCCAAAGCCATGCTGCAGAAGGCCTCCGAAGCCAGGGGCAAAAGCGTGGTCCCAGCAAGCAGTTCACAGCCTCAGTAGACTTCGCCTATGTTTTCCCGACTTCGCTCCGACATCCAGTGCATTCTTGACCGCGACCCTGCCGCGCGTACGGCCTGGGAAGCACTGACCTGCTACCCCGGCGTGCATGCGCAGGTGCTGCACCGCCGGGCGCACTGGTGCTGGAACCACGGTTTCAAGTGGCTGGGCCGTTTCATTTCGCATTTTTCGCGCTGGGTAACAGGCATTGAAATACACCCTGGCGCCAAAATTGGTGAACGCGTGTTTTTCGACCATGCCATGGGAGTCGTCATCGGCGAAACCGCTGAAATCGGCGACGGTTGCACGATTTACCAGGGTGTGACGCTGGGCGGTACCTCGCTGTACAAGGGCACCAAACGCCACCCAACCCTGGGC
>NZ_JBFUCA010000085.1:0-11602 GCF_056405475.1 Polaromonas sp. P1_G4 | reverse complement strand
CAGCTGCACGGTGACAGTGAACTTCACCGCGGCTGTTCAGGCGAACGGCGTGCCGGTGACCTACACCAACAGCATCCCCCAAGGCGCCGTGGATGTGGGCGACCCCGCCATCAAGAGCCAGGCGGTATCGGCCACCATCCTGGTTGCCGACGACCTCCGTGTTCTCAAATCGGTACAACCCACGACACCCGTGGCGCCGGGCAACCCGATCCAGTACCAGATCACCGTGCAAAACTTCGGCGCTGGTGCGATCAATACCGTATCGGTGACGGACAACTTCACCAACGGCCAGACATTCCTCACCGGCACGATCAACGGCCTTAATTACACGCCGACTGTCAGCGCCGCTTGCGGCAACGTCAACTCTGCGAGCCCACTGGGCAGCAATGCGCCGGTCTTTACCATCGACACCGTCCCGGCCCGCACCAGTGTCAGCGTACCGGGTGCCTGCACCATCACCGTGTGGGCCATGGCGTCCACTGTTGCGGTGGCCACCTCGAACAACGTCATCGCTGCCGGTGGGGTTTGCTACAACGGCGGCGCCACTTGCAACGGGGGTGCTTCCAATTCCACCAGCGTAGGCACCAACCCGCCCGTGCTCGCAGCAACGAAGGCGTTTGCCCAGTCCTCTCCCGGCGCCAGCACGTTTGCCGAGGGAACCATTGTCCGCATGACCATCACGCTGACGAACAAGTCGGCGAACCCACTGACCAACGTTGCGGTTTCGGATACTCTGCAATTGGCAACCAGCGGTGGGGGCCAGCTCCGCATCGCAAATCCGGCCAACGCGGCAAGCACCTGCGGCGCCCCCGCCATCACGGCGGTTGCCGGCTCCACTTCGATCGGCATCACCGGCGGCACCGTTCCGGCTCGCGCCAACAACGGCACGGGTGCGGACGGCAGCTGTAACTTGCAGGTGGATGTCGTAGGGCCGGCCGGCGTTTATAACAACACCGCGACGGTCGACGGCACCGAAACCTACGGGAACGGCACGACACACACACTGGGTACGGTATCAACCAACACCCCCCAGCTGACCTACACCTCCGCGCTGACCGCGAACAAGAGCTTCAATCCACCCGGCGTGTCCTCGGGCGGCAAATCAACGGTCACGGTTCAGCTCCTGAATTCGAGCGCGCTCGCGCTGACAAACGTCAGTGTGACCGATCCGCTCCCGGCGGGCATGGTGCTGGCCACTCCGCCCAATGCGCAGACGACCTGCGCGGGAAGCACGTCCATCACGGCTGTTGCAGGGGCAGGCAGCGCAACGTTGACCGGCGCCAATGTGGCGGGCGGCGGAAATTGCGCTTTCCTGTTTGATGTGGTGGCAACAGGCGGCGCGAACTGGGTCAACAGCATCCCCCCCAACGGCATCCTCGCGGACGGCGGCGTGCGTAACGTCACCGCCGTTGTCGGCACGCTGCTTTTCAATGCTCCTACCGGCCTGGCCGTCAGCAAAACGACTTCCATCAGTTCCCTGGCTTTCCCCGGCCAGGTGAGCCGGCTGACGATCAACATATCCAACGGGTCCCAGGCGGTTACCAACCTGGATATCACCGACTACTTCACGGTCGGCGGTGTTGCAGGCGGCACCAACAATGGGTGGGTGGTGACGCCTACCCCGGCAACCGCAACGACATGCCCGGGCGGGGTTGTGACCGCTGCGGCGGGCGCGCGATCGGTCCGTCTGTCAGGGGTAAACCTGGCTGCAAACGCGACCTGCCAGGTATCGGTCAACGTGACGTCTGCCGTGACCGGTGGCAACACGAACACCATTCCGCCGGGTGCCATCATCACCGACCAGAACCTGACCAATGCCAACCCGGCAACGACCAGCCTGGCGATCAGCACGAACATTGGCATCGTCAAGCAGTTCACGCCTAACGTGGTGGCGCCGGGTACCCGGTCCCGCTTGCGCATCACTTTCTATAACCCGCTTTCACAGCCCGTCAGCGACCTGGCGGTCACCGACACCTTGCCGGCTGGTGTGACCGTTCCCAGTGGCGCGAATCCGACGACGACATGCCAGGGTGCGACGGTCTCTTCGACGGTCAACACGGTGCAGCTTTCGGGCGGCATCATCGTCGCCGCGGCCGGAAATGTGCCGGCAACCTGCCAGGTTGAAATCGACGTCTTTGTGGCGGCGCAAGGCGACTATGTCAATACCATTCCAGCCAACGCACTAACGGCAACCGCGGGCGGCAATGCCCTGGCGAACACCCAGCCTACGAGCGATACGCTGCGCGCGAGGTCACCAGTTGTGGTGCACAAGGCTTTCAGCGCCCGCACGCTGGACGCAGGCAATCCTGTCGGGTTCACGACCGGGTCCGACACCAAGGCGCCCGGTGCGGCGGCGGTCATGACGATCCGTTTCGACAATCCCAACAACACGCTGCTCAACGGCATGACCCTGACGGACGCATTGCCCGCCGGACTTGTCGTCGCGCCTACGCCGGCGGCGGCCACGACCTGTGCAGGCGGCACTGTTGTTGCCGCAGCGTCCGCCACCAGCGTTCGCCTGACCGGGGCCACACTCGCAGCCAATGGGTTCTGTACCGTCACGGTGAATGTTCTGAGCAACATTTCGGGCGTGTACACCAACACCATCCCGACCGGGAGCATTACTACCACCGAGGGCGTCACCAACCAGGAGCCCACCAGCGCACAGCTCATTACCTCCACCCCGCCGACCGTCGGCAAGCAGTTCACCCCTGCGGTGATCCCACCGAGCGGCGTATCGCGCCTGAGCATCGTCATCGGCAACACGAATGCCGCAGCAATGACCTTGAGCGCGGATTTTGACGACGTCCTGCCGACGGCACCCGGCCAGATCCGTTTGACGGCAGCTCCGGGCATGACGACCTCCTGCGGCGGTACTGTCGTGGCTGCCGCCAACGCCACCAGCGTGAGGCTCAATAGCGGCGGCACGATCCCCGCAGGTGGTTGTACGATTGATGTCAATGTGACGGGGCTGACGGCTGGCGTACACACCAACAACATTCCCGCCGGTGCCCTACAAACGAATCTGGGCAACAACCAGGCGCCTGCCAATGCGACGTTGACGATCAGCACCCTTGGCTACATCTCCGGCAAGGTTTTCAGAGACAACAACGTCACGCCCAACGGCACCTTTCAGAACGGCACCGACACGGGGATCGCCGGGGTCGGCATTGAACTGCGCAGCGGCGCAAACTGCAGTGGCGCACTGCTGACGACAGGAACCACCGATGCGCTCGGCAACTACCTGTTCTCCTCACTGGCTGCCGGCAGCTACTCCGTTTGCCAGCCGGCGCAGCCCGCGGGAACCACCAATGGCATCACGACCGCCGGCCCCATCAGTGGCATCAATGGCAGCACGGGTTCAGCCGGTACGGCATCCAACCCCACGGCTACCACCAGCCAGATCACCAACGTGGTTCTCAATGGTGACGGCGGAGCCGCCGAAATTTCGGGCTCCGCCAACAACAACTTTGCCGAAGTCGTTCCTTCGACCATTTCGGGCAAGGTGTTCAAGGACCTGAACAACAATGGCGCGCAGGACGGCGCGGATGATCCGCTCGCAGGCGTCACCATCGAGCTACGGGACGCAGGCAATGCGCTGGTCGCGACCACGGTCACCGATGCGGCGGGCAGCTATTCGTTCGGCAACCTTTTGCCTGGAACTTACAGCGTGGTGGAGCCCGCACAACCTGCCGGCACCTCTAACGGCATTACCACCGCGGGCGCTGTTCCGAACGGCGGAACACCCGGAACGGCGACCACACCGGCTGTCACACCGAGCCGGATCAGCAGCATCGTGCTGCCGCCCAATACGGTTTCGAGCGGCAACAACTTCGCCGAGGTGTCCAATGGCGGCACGATTTCCGGCAAGGTCTTCCTGGACTATGACAACAGCGGCCTGATGAATGGAAGCGATCACGGCATCGGCGGACAGACGATCAATCTGACGGGCACCGACATCAATGGGCTCGCTGTCTCCAGGTCAACGGTCACGCTGGCCGACGGTACCTATAGCTTTACGGGGCTCGCGCAGGGGACCTATACCGTGACGCAGCCCCTGCCGCAGGCCACCGGCACGACCAATGGCCAGACCATCGCGGGCAGTACCGGCGGAACGGCGACCTTGCCGGCCAACCCGGTGTCCTCGATTTCGACGATTCCACTCGCCAGCGCGAATGCCGTGTCAGCTGACAACAATTTCGCTGAAATCCCGGGCAATGCGCCTGACCTGGCGATCGCCAAAACGCACGCGCCGGTCAGCTTCGCCCAGGGATCCAGCACAGGCTTCTACACCATCACCGTTTCCAATGTCGGCGCAGCGGCAACGTCCGCCACCGTGACGGTGGTCGACACCCTGCCTGTGGGTATGACTGTAGCTGCCGTCAATGGCGGCGCAACCTGGTCCTGCTCCAACACCGCAACCACCGTCACCTGCAACACCAACAGCGTGATCGCCTCCGGTGCCACAGCGCCCGTCATCACGGTACGTGTTGCGGTGGCTGCCGGTTTGTCCGGACAGGTCCTGGTGAACACGGCGGTGGTCTCCGGCGGCAATGAGCCCAGCGGCTTTTCCGGCAACAACACGGCAACCGACCCCACGGCGATCTCCGACGTGGCGGCGGTGCAAGGCAGCGTGTGGCGCGACCTCAACCATGACCGTATCAAGGACCCAGGTGAACCATTGGTCCCGGGCTGGATCGTCGAGCTGACACTCGGCGGCGTGGTGGTGGGCACCACAACCTCCGATGCAAACGGCGCTTACAGCTTTTCCAGTGTGGCGCCGGGCTCGGGTTACCAAATCCGCTTTCGGGAGCCCACAAGCGGGCGCATCTATGGACGCCCGGTGCCCAATGAGACCGGATTGCCCTATACGAATGGACAGGTGAATTCGACCTCCAATCCGGCCGGTGCGAACAATACCGACGGAACGTTAAGAGGCCTCACGCTAACCGCCGGTACCACAACCTTGGCCCAGAGCCTGCCGCTGGATCCGAGCGGAGTGATCTACGACGCGGTCAGCCGTCAGCCTGTACCCAACGCCATCGTCACACTCTCGGCCCCAGGCCTCACCGCAGCCGATGTGATTGGCGGCAGCCTGACGCAGACGACGGGCGCTGATGGTTCTTACCAGTTCCTGTTGCTGGGCGGTGCTCCGGCAGGCGCGACCTTGTACACACTGACGGTGACGTCGCCACCGGGTTACCTGCCCGGTCCGTCGGCGATCATTCCAGCCTGTACCGCGACCCTGGGCGTGGGCCTGGCGCCTCCGAGCCCAGATCCGGCGTTGGTGCAGAACAGCAACTTCGCACCCACAGCGGGCGTGCCGCTGCACAACCCCGCAGCTTGCCCCAACAACACCCTTGCCCTTGCGGGCGGTGCGGCCACGACCCAGTACTTCTACACGTTCACTTTTGCCGCAGTACCAGGCTCGGCCAACGTGTTGAATAACCACATCCCGCTGGACCCGGTGCTGGGCGGCGCAATTGTGATGACAAAGAGCACGCCGCTGGTCAATGTGGTCCGCGGCGACCTGGTGCCGTACAACATCACGGCGACCAACACGCTGAATGCGGTGCTCGGCAACATCAACATCGTGGATGTGATTCCGGCGGGCTTCAGGTATCGCACCGGCTCGGCATCGCTCAACGGCGTGGCACTTGAGCCCACGGTGAGCGGACGCAATCTCACCTGGGCCGGCCAGACGTTTACCGCAGGTGAGCGCAAAACGCTTCGCATGCTGCTGGTGGTGGGCAGCGGTGTGTCGGAAGGCACTTACGTGAATCAGGTCGCAGCCCGCAATGCGCTGGTCAACGCCCAGGTGTCCAACACCGCCACAGCGACGGTGCGTGTGGTTCCCGATCCCACCTTCGATTGCTCCGACATCATCGGCAAGGTCTTTGACGACAAGAACGCCAACGGCTACCAGGACGAGGGGGAGCCGGGCATCGCGAATGTCCGCATTGCAACTGCGCGCGGGTTGCTGGTTACCAGCGACCATGATGGACGTTTCCACGTGGCTTGCGCGGCAATCCCGAACGCTGATCGCGGTTCCAACTTCGTGATGAAGGTGGACGAAAGAACCCTGCCTTCGGGCTATCGGTTGACAACCGAAAACCCGCGTGATGTACGGGTGACACGCGGCAAGATGGTGAAGCTCAATTTCGGCGCGACGGTCCATCGTGTGGTCCGGCTCGAACTCTCCGGCTCTGCATTCCTGAACGACGGCACGGAGTTACAGCCTGCGTATCTCGCGGTGCTGGAAAAGCTGCCTTCGCAACTCGCGACACGTCCATCCATCCTGCGCATTGCCTATCACCGAGGCGCCGAGGCGGCGGGGCTTGCGGAAAAACGCGTGTCGGCGATCGGTGACCGGATACAGGTCTTGTGGAAGGAAAGACGAAAGAAGGAGCGCGCGGAAACAGACAGTGAACCCCTCCATCCCTTGATGATTGAAACCGAGCTGGAGTCGGCGAAATGAATTTCCGTACACACACCATTGCAGTAGCCGTCAGCGTCCTTTGTGCAGGGTCTTCTGTATGGGCCGCCACCGAAGTCAGCGGCAAGCGAATTGACAATGGCCGTATCGACCTGTTCTCGGTGCCGCCGCCTGCGGAGGTGCAGCCGGCCATCAACTACCCGTTGCCTTCGGGCGTTACGCGGGAAGAGGCGGCAGGCATGCGCAGCCGCGCAGCGCAGTTGCCGCAGAGCGTGGCCTCCGTCAACAAGGCGCTGGAAGAAGCCAGGGGCCAGAGCCTTTTTGTGTCGGGCAAGGCCGAGTTGCTGCCCGCCGCCAAAGCATCCATTGAGGCGCTAGCCGCCGAGATACGCGCCAAGGGCGCGTCGTCTCCCGGTATGCGCATTGCTGTTGTCGGGCACACAGACAACCAGCGATTGGCGCCGGAGACAAAGCGGATATTCAAGGACAACCAGGGGCTTTCCGAGGCCCGCGCCCTGGCCGTTGCAGCCTATCTCAAGCAGCAGCTGAACAATCCCGCCATCACCTATTCGATCGAGGGTGCAGGCGAGAACAAACCGTTGGCATCGAACGCGACGCCTGAAGGGATGGCCCGCAATCGCCGCGTCGAGCTGCGCGTGTGGTTCGAGGCCGTAGCGCCGGCAGCCGTTCCTGTTCCGCTGGCGGCCGCCAAGCCCTGCACGCCACAGGCCGTGGGGCAGTCCACTGTGCCGTTTCGCATCACGATTGATGGCGAGCCTATCAATGCCTCCGAGATTCCCAATGAAGCAGATGGTCAGCGGTGCGCTGACGTCGCGCTCGAGAAGGCTGACATCCAGGTGCGTTATGACAGCCTGGCCATTGCGCCGGTGATGAATGCCTGGGCCACACCCAATGCAGCGGTCAAGGGCGAGGTGGTGGAGTTCCGGGCCTGGGCGAACTACATTCCCTGGATCAAAAAAGCCGAACTGCGGCTTTTCCGTGCAGGGCAGAAAACACAGGAGCAGCCTTTTGAGGTCGTGCCCATCACATGGTCAGGCGCGCTCAACTGGACCGTTCCGGCCAATACGGCCGGCGACCAGGTGTTCTACCTCCTGCGTGTTTATGACGCCCAGGGGCGTTTCGATGAGACCAGTCTGAAATCCCTGAACCTTCTGGTGCGCGCCATGCCGGTCAATGAAGATGCGGAGAAGCTCGAGCGCGAACGGCTGACGGGGTATGGCGAAAACAGCCTGGCGCTGCGCAATATTCCGGTGACCGGCGGCACCGTCACGGTCAACGGCACCAATCTCAAGCTGGGCCAGCGCATCGAAGCGCTGGGGCTGGAACTGCCGATCGATGCGCAGGGCAAGTTCGCCATGAAACAAATCATGCCGGCAGGTCCGCAGTCTGTAGAGGTGACGCTGAAAGAGTCGGACGGGCGCGCAAGCAACTTCCGCCGCAACCTCAACATCGCCGCGGATGACTGGTTTTACCTGGCACTGGGGGATTTGACGGTCGGGAAAAACAATGTCTCCGGGCCCGCCAAACTGGTGACCGGGGACTTAAGTCACTATGAAGACAAGGTGTATGTTGATGGCCGTGCCGCTTTCTACCTCAAGGGAAAAATCAAGGGCGAATGGCTGCTGACGGCTTCGGCCGATACCCGGGAAGGTCCTATCGAGGACCTGTTTTCCAACTTCTCCAGCAAGGATCCCAAATACCTTCTGCGCAGTATTGACCCCAACCTCTACTACCCCGTTTACGGTGATGACAGCACAACGGTGGATGATGCGCCGACGCAGGGCAAGTTTTTTGTCAAACTGCAAAAAGGCGACTCGCACGTCATGTGGGGTAACTTCCAGACCTCGTGGAGCGGGACGGAGCTGATGCAGTACTCGCGCGGCCTCTATGGCGCGCAGGTGCGCTACCGCTCTGAAGATGCCACGACCTATGGCGAAAAACAGACCCAGATTGATGCTTTTGCCGCCGATCCGGGAACGCTGGCTTCGCGCGAGGAATTTCGCGGCACGGGAGGCTCGCTCTACTACCTGCGCCACCTCGACATCACACAGGGCTCGGAGCGCGTCTGGATCGAGGTCCGCGACAAGGACTCCGGCATGGTGATCGAGCGCCGCGAACTCGCGCCTACGCAGGATTACGAGATCAACTACCTTCAAGGCCGTATCCTGTTGCAATCGCCCCTGTCGGCGACCGGCGCCGGCGCCGGCCTGATCATGKCGTCTGCGGTAGGCGGCCAGCCGGTCTACCTCGTGACGACATACGAGTTTGCACCCGGCGTCACGGCCATCAACAACCTGTCGACCGGCATTCGCGCGAGCCAATGGCTGAACGACCATGTGCAGCTGGGCGCCAGCAGCTACCACCAGGGCGAAACAGGCTCCAGTCAGACGCTCAAGGGGATCGACGGGACGCTGCGCTACAAGCCCGGCACCTGGCTGAAGTTTGAGGCGGCACGTTCCAAGGGGCCGGGCAATGGCGCCCAAACCTCTCTTGATGGCGGCTTTGGATTTAACACGCTGAACAACGGCGGCATCCAGTCGGCCGGCGCAGAACGTCTGGAAGGCTCGGTGGATCTCGCCGAAGTCACCGACAGCATGAAGGGGAAGATCACCTCTTATGTCCAGAACCGTGACCGCGGTTATTCGGCCCCGGGGCAGATTGGCATAGGCGGTGAGGCGGTCCGGCAGGCCGGTGCCGCTGCCGATGTGGAGCTTGTTCCGGGCACGCGCGTGCTGGTCAAGGCAGACAAGCGCGACGGCGATCTGCAGAATAACCAGAACGCCGAACTTGCGGTGCGGCAGACGCTGAACAGCGAATGGGAAGTCGCTGTCGGGGTCCGTGCGGACGATCGTTCCAATGTCACGCCAAATGCCAGCCCGTTGCTTTCCCAGACCGGATCGCGCACGGATGCGCAGGTGAGGGCGGATTACCGGCCTGATCGTGCGGGTGGGAAACCCGGGGAAAAAGAAAACTGGGAAGCTTACGGTTACGTTCAGGGGACGCTGGAGCGTGACGATACGCGCGACCCCAACAACCGCGTCGGCCTGGGTGGCGCACTGCAAGTCAGCGAACGCGTGAAGCTCAGCGGCGAAGCATCCGGCGGCAGCATGGGCGCCGGCGGCAAGCTGGGCGCCGACTACCGCATCTCCGACCGGAGCAATGCCTATCTGGCGTACACGATGGAAACAGAAAGCCCGGATGTCGCGTGGCGCGGCCGCCAAGGGACGCTGGTCTCTGGTGCAAGCACCCGCGTGTCCGATCAATTGCGGGTGTTCGGCGAGGGCCGTGCAGTCAATGGGGCCGGCCCGCAAAGCTTGACGCAAGCCTTTGGCATGGACTGGTCGCCTAATGACCGCTGGAACTGGGGCGCCAAGGTCGAGTTCGGAACCGTGTCCGACCCATTGGCCGGTGACCTCAGGCGCCGTGCGCTCGGTGGCTCTGTCGGCTACAAAAAGGACAGCCTGAAATACAGCGGTAATCTTGAGTGGCGCAACGACCGGAGCAATGTGTCCGGCGAACGTACCACCTGGCTGATGCGCAACACGGTGGGCATGCAGGTGGACCCTGCCTGGCGCGTGCTGGGCAAGCTCAATGTCTCGCGTTCAAGCAACAGCCAGGGGGCCTTTGTCGACGGTAACTACCATGAGTTTGTGCTGGGCAGCGCCTACCGGCCGGTTGACAACGACCGCTGGAACACCCTGTTCAAGTACACCAACCTGCACAACGTGCCGACCGCGGGCCAGCTGACCCCTTCGGGCCAGGCGGCCGACTACGCGCAGCGCAGCCAGGTGTTTTCCGTCGACACAATTTACGACGTGAAGCCGTGGCTTTCCGTCGGCGCCAAATACGCGTTCCGCGTCGGCGAGCTGAAAATGCCGGTTGCCGGCGGGGAGTGGTTCTCCAGCCGTGCTGATCTTCTGATCTTCCGGGCGGATCTTCACCTGGTCAAGGAGTGGGACGCCCTGATTGAATGGCGCAACCTGCGCGCCACGGAGGCGCAGGATGCAAAAGCCGGCATGCTCCTCGGTGTCTATCGCCACCTTGGCAAGGGGGTGAAGGTTGGGGTGGGATACAACTTCACCAAGTATTCCGATGACCTGACCGACCTGTCTTACCGCAGTCGGGGCTGGTTCCTGAATGTGCTTGCCACCTATTGAGCGATTGAGTTAGTCGGGCTTTTGCGCGGCTCGGCGGCCCTGGTCAATGGGCTGCCTTGAGCGCCCGACGGTACTGCACGGCTTCCGCGACGTGGACGACCTGGACGGCCTGTGCGCCTGCGAGGTCGGCAATTGTCCTGGCCACTTTCAGGCAGCGATGGATGCTGCGGCCTGACCACCCCAACCGCGCTGCTGCGGTGTTCAGGAATTTCGCGGCTGCGTCATCGAGCTGGCATTGCGCATCAATGGCCTGGCCTTCCAGCGCCTGGTTGGTGGTGCCCTGCCGGGCAATAGCACGATCACGTGCCGTGGCAACCCGGGCCCTGATAACGGCAGTGGCTTCGCCCGGCGGCGCGTTGACCAGTTCATCGGCTGCAAGCGCACCCACCTCAACATGCAGGTCGATGCGGTCCAGCAGCGGGCCGCTGAGCTTGCCCTGGTAACGCGACACCTGTTCGGGCGAACAACGGCAAGCCCGCAAGCTCGAGCCGAGGTAACCGCAGGGGCAAGGGTTCATCGCTGCGACCAGCTGAAAGCGCGCCGGGAACTCGGCGCGCTGGGCGGCTCGCGAAATGGTGATGGTGCCGGACTCCAGCGGTTCACGCAGGGCTTCCAGGGCTGCCCGCGGAAACTCCGGGAGTTCATCCAGAAACAGGATGCCGCGGTGCGCCAGGGAAATTTCACCAGGCCGCGGCGGGGAACCACCACCGACAAGCGCAACGGCGCTGGCCGTGTGGTGCGGCGCGCAGGTGGGGCGTATCGCCCATTTGTCCAGCGTGAACCGGCCGCCCAATGACGCCACCGCTGCGCTTTCCAGTGCTTCTTCGGTGGTCATGGCCGGCAGCAGGCCTGCAAAGCGCTGTGCCAGCATGGATTTTCCGGAGCCTGGGGCGCCCATCATCAGTACGCTGTGCCCGCCGGTCGCGGCAATTTCCAGGGCGCGCCGGGCCGCCGCCTGGCCTTTGACGTCGGCCAGATCAGGATATGG
>NZ_JBFUCA010000084.1:0-11619 GCF_056405475.1 Polaromonas sp. P1_G4 | reverse complement strand
GGTCCCCGCTCCCGATWRCCCCTTCTGTCTGCGCCGAGGAGCGCAGGTTCAGGCGGATCAGGGATCGCGATTGTCTGAGCGAAGCGAGTTCGAGCGAGACCCCGCCTGAACCGAGCACCGCAGGTTGCCCGWAGCGAAGCGKAGGGTCGCARACAGCAGGGTCGCCTTTTCTTTGGTGACTTTCTTTTGGCGAMGCAAAAGAAAGTTACTTGCCGCCGGGCAACCCCCGGCCAGCAGCACTCAGCAAAGAGCGCGCCCATCAAATAAACAGAAGCTCAACTCTTCACTCGATTCACCAAAAACACCCCAAAAATCGCCAACGCCCCACCCGCCAGCAAACTGATGCTCAAGGGCTCTCCCAAAATCMGCCACCCCAGCAACACGCCAAACACCGGCACCAGGTTGTTGAACACCACGGTGCGTGCCGCGCCCAGCTGGCGTATGCCTTCGTAGTACCAGACAAAAGCCACTGCGGTGCCGAGCACGCCGAGGAAGGCCAGGCCGGCCCACACCTCAGGGGTGAACGATTCGGCATGTACGCCGGAGATATCGCGCAGGGCCAGCAGGCCCAGGAACAGCGTGCCCCAGATGGCCGCCCAGAGCGTGGCCAGCACGGGTGACAAGCCTTGCAGCAGCTTGCGGCCCAGCAGCGTGTACACCGCCCATGCGCACACCGCACCAAACATCGACAGCTCACCCTTGCCGAGCGACTGCGCGATTTGCGAAAGATCTCCGCGCGTGACAACGATCCATACGCCCAGCAAGGCCAGGGCTACGCCCAGCCAGCGCACTGGCGAAAGCCGGTCGCCCAGGAATGCGGCGGCCAGCAGCAGTGTGACCACCGGGTTCAGGGCAATGATGAGTGAGGTGCGGCCTGCCGGCAGCACGGAAAGCGCCGAGAAGAACAACAGGTTGTAAATAAAGATACCGGTGGCGCCCAGCGCCATCGTGCCCAGCAGCTGGCGGCGCGACAGTGTCGTGAGTGCGCGCAGGCCTTCGGTGAAATGCAGCGCCACCAGCAGCGCCAGCGTAGCAAACACAAAGCGTATGAAACCCGCCGTGGCGGGCGGCAGGTGGGCGGAGATGACGCGCCCGGCAATGAAGGTGCCGCCCCAGAGAAAGGGCACGCAGGTCAGGCGCAGGTACAGGCCCAGGAGGCTTTTACCCGCCGGGGGAGCCGTGGCGGCGATGCCGGACAGGGGGGCTGCGGTGGATGATGTGGCTGTAGCGGTCATGCGGTTTTTGTTGGGAAAAAGGCTGGCATCGGTTAGATTGATGCATGAGATTAACTGCTAAATGACTCACTATCAAATGAGTGTTTACTCATTCTTGCCCGCGTACCCCCTTAACGCTTGTTGAACCGACCATGACACTCGCCCAACTTGAAGTCCTGATCACTCTCGATGAATGCCGCAGCTTTTCACGCGCGGCCATGCGCCTGGGCACGACGCAGTCGGCCGTCAGCCATGCGCTGCGTGCGCTTGAAACGCAGTTCGGCGTGAAGCTTGCGCAGCGTGACGCGTCCGGCGTGGCCATGACGGATGCCGGCGAGCGGCTGTTGCTGCGGGCCCGCGAAATGACCGCCCTGGCCGCCACCATGACGCAGGAGCTCGGCGACGCCCGCGAGCTGAAAACCGGCACGTTGCGCATCGGCTCATTTGGGCCCACCTCCACTGTCAACCTTTTGCCACCACTGCTGGCTGCCTTTAAAAAGCGCCACCCAGGCGCGCAGGTGCGCATTGAAGAGGAAAGCGACGAAGTGGTGGACGACTGGCTGCTGCAAAAACGGGTGGAGCTGGGTTTTGTCGTCGTGCCTGACGAGCGCTTTGAAGTGCTGCCGCTGGTGCAGGACGAGTTTGTCGCCATCCTGCCGGTCAAACACCCACTGGCCAAACACAAGGCCGTGCCGGTTACCGCCCTGACGGGGCTGGACTTTGTGCTGACAGAGGCCGGCTGCGGCCCGGTCATTGTGCCCATCCTGCAGAAAAACATCGCGCTGCCCAAGGTGCTGTACCACTTCACGCAGATCATTTCCATCCTGCAATTTGTGCAACAGGGCCTGGCGGTATCGGTAGCTGCCCGCCTGGCGCTGCCCGATGCGCCCAGGGGCGTGGTGTACCGGCCCCTGTCACCGCCGCAGCCGCGCACGGTCGGCCTGGCCTGCCTGGATGTGGCCAAACTCTCGCCGCTGGCACGCGCCTTCTGGAACACCGCCCGTGAAGGAGTCAAAGCGCACTGAATCAGGTTGCTACTTATTTAATAGCTGCTTGCGCTTGTCCTGATTGGATTGCAGCCGGTTTCTTTCTAAATCAATGAGGGCTGCAGACGGGCTTTTCTGCTGGCTTGCCCGGCACCGTGCCGCCGGTGCTCACGAGTGGGCCCATCAAGTACCATCAGCCCATTCCGCAGGCTGGCGTGCAACATCGCAGCACGGAAAACAACAGGGAGGCCGGGGTCATGATTATCTGGAGCATTGTTTGGGGTGCCGTGCTGGGCTGGTTCTGGCCGGGCTATGGCGATTTCGGAGTCTTTCTGGGGGGCTTCCTCGGTTTGTTCGCCGGCCTTTCCTTGCGCTGGGCCGTGCGCGCCGAAGTCGAGGCCGCACACAGAAAGCATGCGCAGCAGGTCAAAGCGGCGACTGCATCGGCACCGCAACCATCTGCCATGCCGCGTGGCAGCATTCAGGTTGTGGAAGACGACGGCGGCTTCAGGGAATTTGAAAACACCGCTCCTTCGCCCGTTGCCCCGCTTCCTGCACGCGCACCTGCTGCGCCGCAAACCATGGCGCCTGTGGCTGCCAGCACGCTCAGCGCGGTTAGCAACGAAGAGGCATCCCTGCAAGAAGACCTGGCCCCGAATGGCTTGCCGCGCGCTCAGGCCGCGCCCGCCGTGCGGCCGGCTTACAAGCCGGCCGAGCCCAATGCCATCGAGCTGGCCCTGATTGCCGGCAAAAACTGGTTCCTGGGCGGCAACACCATCGTCCGGGTCGGGCTGGTTATTTTGTTCATCGGCCTGTCATTCCTGGCACGCTACGCGGCATCGGCCGGGCTCTTTCCGGTGGAATTCCGCCTGGCGGCCATCGCCGCCGCGGCGATCGCGCTGCTGGCCGTGGGCTTTCGCAAGCGCACGGAAAAGCCCGGCTTTGCACTCGCTCTGCAGGGCGCCGGCGTGGCGGTGATGTACCTCACGGTGTTTGCGGCCTTCCGCATGTACGGCCTGCTTGAACCGCTACCGGCCTTTGGTTTGATGATTGTGGTGTGCGCGCTGAGCTGTGCGCTGGCACTGCTGCAAAACTCGCGCGCGCTGGCGGTCGCCGCATTCGCCGGCGGTTTTGCCGTGCCCATCCTGCTGTCGACAGGGCAGGGCAGCCATGTGGGTCTCTTCAGCTATTACTCAGTGCTGAACCTGGCCATTTTGTTCATTGCCTACAAGCGTTCGTGGCGCGTCCTGAACGTGGTGGGCTTTATCGCCACCTTCGGCGTGGCCACTGCCTGGGGTGTTCTCAAGTACACGCCAGAGCACTACGCCAGCACCCAGCCCTTCCTCATCGGCTTTGTACTGATCTATCTTTTTGCCGCCATTCTCTATGCGCGCAACACGCCCACGAAGCTCGGCAACGCCGTCGACACCATGCTGGTGTTCGGCACGCCGCTGGTGGGCTTCGGCCTTCAGGCCGGGCTGGTGCGCGCCATGGAACTGGGCACGGCCTTTTCGGCGCTGGGCTTTGCCGCGCTGTACCTGGTGACGGCGATGGTGCTGGTGCGCCGGGCGCTGTCCAGCTACCGCTTGCTGATCGAATGCTTTATTGCCGTGGGTGTGGGTTTTGCCACGCTGGCGGTGCCGCTGGCGCTTGATGCAAAGTGGACCTCGGCTGTCTGGGCGCTCGAAGGCGCGGGCGCGTTCTGGGTCGGCATGCGGCAGGCGCGCTGGATGCCGCGCGCTTTCGGCCTGCTGCTGCAGGGCGTGGCCGCCATGGCGTTTTTGTGCGGGCTTGACGACGCAGGTGCGCTGGGCAACCCTGTTTCGGCCATTCCGTTCGGCAACCCGGCCTTTATCGGCGCCATGCTGATCGCGCTGCCGGCGCTGCAGCTGGCCTGGTGGCTGCGCCGGCCCCTGCCGCACAGCGAGTCTTCGTGGGCCAAGGCCTATGCCGGTGTGGAGTCGCAGCTCAGTGTTCCTGTTTACCTCTACGGTTTTTTCTTCTGGTGCCTGGCCTGGTTGCTGGAAATCAACCGCCGCGTGCCGGCGCTGGAGGCAGATGCCTTTCCCCGGCAGGCCTTTAGTGACCGCACCACCGGCCTGCTGATGATGCTGGCGGTGGTGGCCAGCGCGGCCTTGTCGATGGTGCTCGGCCTGAAGAAGCAGTGGGCGGTGGCGACCTGGCCGGCGCGCATCACCGTGGGTGTGCTGGCGCTGGGTTATGTGGCGCAGGCAGGTCAAGGCTACCGCGTGCTCGCCACGCCGGCGTGGGCCGTGTGGCCGGCGGTGCTGGTGCTGCATTACTGGATGCTGCGGCAGTCTGACAAGCAGGCGCTGGCCCTGTCTTCGCCAGCGGGAATGGAGGCCCGGTCGCCCTATGGTTTTTTGCATGCGGCAAGCGCGTGGCTGGTGACCTTCCTGCTTGCGGACTGCCTGTGGTCGGGTATCGGCAAGGCCGAGCTCTGGCGCACTTCGTGGGCCGGCGTGGTCCTGCTGGTCAGCGCCATCGCGGTGCTGATGCTGCTGGCGGTGTGGGCAGGGCGTGTCAACAGCGCGGCCCTGCGACAGGGCGCGAAGTGGCCCCTCAATCCGCATGCCCAGGCTTACTACTGGTATGCCGCCTTGCCGCTGGCGGTGCTGGTGTTCTGGGGCGCGCTGGTGGCTGCGGTTCACTCGTCGGGTCACACTGCACCGCTGCCTTACATCCCGTTGCTCAACCCGACCGACCTGACGCTTGCGCTCGCACTGGGCGCCCTGGTGTTCTGGCGCCGCGTGCTGGTGACGGCCGCGCCGCCGCCGGGCAATGCGGGCTGGGTGACCGGCCGTAATGCGCTGGTGGCTTTGGCCTTGCTGATGTTTGTCGCCGTCAATACCGTGTGGCTGCGCATCGCCCACCATTTCTTCGGCGTACGCTGGGACGCCGACGCGCTGTTCGGCAGCTTCGTGGTGCAAACCGGTTACGCCATTTTGTGGACGCTGCTGGCCCTGAGCCTGATGGTGCTGGCGCACCGGCGCGTGCAGCGGCCGCTGTGGCTGGTGGGCGCTGGCCTGCTGGGCCTGGTGGTCGTCAAGCTGCTGTTGATTGACTTGTCGAACGCCGGCGGGGCGGAGCGCATCATCGCGTTCATCGTGGTGGGGGTGCTGATGCTGGTGGTGGGCTACTTTGCGCCGCTGCCGCCCAAGGCCGCCGCCACCGCCACTGCGCAAGATGTTTTGCCCGAAGATGCGGGCGACCAGAAGGTAACCCAGTCATGAAAATCAACCAACGCTTTTTAACCCTGGCGCTCTCCACCGCGCTGGCAGCCCCGTTGCTGGCGCTGGCCGCCGACGCCGCGGATGCCGGCAGCGCCAAATCGTATGCTGTTCGCATACCTGTGACGCTGGCGCCTGATGCGCCGTTGCAGCGGCTGGTGGTGCCGGCCGAAGCCCTGGTGCGGCTGCAAAGCGCCGGTTATGGCGACATACGCCTCTTCAATGCGGCGGGTCAGCCGGTGCCCATGGCGCTGGCCAACGTCGCCGCGGAAACGGCTACGCAGGAGCAGCAGGTCAAGCTCACGGCGTATCCCATCCTGGGTGCCGCAGGCGCTGCCGGTCTGGAGGGTCTGTCGCTGCGCATTGAAGAGCGGCAGGGCCGGCGCGTGGTGCAGCTCAACACGGGCAGCGCGGCAGACACCGCGGGCGCGGCTTCATCGCAAAAGGTGCTGGGCGCGCTGCTCGACACGCGCAGCGTCAATGCGCCGGCAGCCCGCCTGACGCTGGACGCCGACCTGCCGGTCGGCCAGCCCGTGAGCTTTAATGTGCAGGCCAGCAAGGATCTGAAGAACTGGCGGCCCCTGGCCGACACCGTGCTGTACCGCGCCGATGCTTCCGCCCCGGCCGCCAGCCTGGGTGACAGCAGCCTGGCGCTTGCCATGGCGGATTTGAAAGACCACTACCTGCGCATCACCTGGGGGGACGCCGCCGTCACCCTGCGCGGCGCCACGCTGGTCACGTCCCGCAGCACGGCCCTGCGCCAGCGCGTGGGCGCCACCATGGCCACGCCGGTGCTGACCCATCCGCATGAGCTGACTTTTGCGTTGCCTTTTGCCACGCCTGTTGCGGCCTTAAAGATCACGCCGCAAGGCAGCAATGTGCTGGTGCCCATCCGCGTGCTGGGCCGTAATGACCGCAACCAGCCGTGGGCGTTGCTGGCCAGCGCCGTGGTCTACCGGATGACCACCGCGGGCAAAGAACAAGCCAGCGGACCGGTCGAATTGCAGGGCTCATCGGTGCGCGAAATGAAGATCGAAGCCGACCTCAAAACGCCGGGGTTTGCCGCCGCGCCTGAAATCGTCCTGCAGTTCGAACCGGCACAGCTCATCTTTCTGGCCAGCGGGCAGGGCCCTTTCACCCTGGCTGCGGGCCTGGCCAGCGCAACGGGGGCAGCAGGCGCTTTTCTGCCCATGGCCAGCCTGATTCCTGGCTACAAGGCCCAGCAGGAAAACTCGCTGCCTGTCGCCCAGGCCGACGTGTCCAAAGCAGACGTCACCGGTGGCAGTGCCGCTGTGGCCGGCCCGCTGGTGGCGGCGCAGCCCCCCAGCCAGGGCATGCCCACACGCAGCCTGGTGTTGTGGGGCGTCTTGCTGGCGGGAGCCCTGGCGCTGGGGCTGATGGCGTGGGTGCTGCTCAGGCAAACCCGGCAGGCTGTGGAGCCCGGTCAATAAGTTTTATACCRCCACTACCTGAAGTCGTATTGCTATTGTTTTGATAGCCCCTCGCGCAGATTCCTATTGGCCTAGAAGCACTTTTGGTTCAAATTTTGCGCGTTTGGTGCTGAAAAATGCCTTCACGTTGCGCACATTCGCGTCGCTGGTGAAAAGCCGCTGTGCCAGCGCAAGGTAGCGCGGCATGTCGGCCACATGTACCACCAGCATGAAGTCCGGCCCCGGTGAGACGCGGTAGCACTGCTGAACGGCGTCGTCCTGCACCACCCGCGCCTCAAACGCTTCCTGCTGCTCGGTGCCTTGACGATCCAGCGTGATTTCGACCAGGGCCGTCAGCCCGTGGCCGGTGAGGGTGGCCAGTTTGTCGGGGCTGAGCAGTGCGATTTCACGCTCCACCAGCCCGGCATCGCGCAGGCGTTTCACGCGGCGCAAGCAGGTCGGCGGCGAGATATGGACGCGTTCGGCCAGCGCCTGGTTGCTCAGCGATGCATCGGTTTGCAGGCTGGCCAGTAGCTTCACGTCAACGTCATCAATGGTTATTTGTTCCATTAAGTGAATATAAATGAAATTTAATTCTATATACTGAAGTGTATGAAATTAAATTCCATTAAATAGAAAAAATAGATCACATTGGAAAACTGTAAGTACGTAGCATCACCGCATTGATCTTCAGGAGACCTTCATGTGCGGCATTGTTGCTTCCGTTTCGACCCGAAATATCGTTCCCATCCTGGTGCAGGGTTTGCAGCGCCTCGAATACCGCGGTTATGACTCCTGCGGCGTCGCCGTGTACGCCGGCGGCCTGAAGCGCGCTCGCAGCACGTCGCGCGTGGCCGAGTTGCAGGAGCAGGTGAGCGCCGACAAACTCGAAGGCGTCACCGGCATTGCCCACACCCGCTGGGCCACACATGGCGCGCCAGTCGTTCACAACGCACATCCGCATTTCAGCCATGGCAGCGGCGCGGGCGCCACGGCGCGCGCAGGCAAGGTTGCACTGGTGCACAACGGCATCATCGAAAACTACGAAGAGCTGCGCGCCGGCCTCAAGGCCAAGGGCTATGTCTTCGACAGCCAGACCGACACCGAAGTCATCGTGCATTTGATGGACAGCCTGTACGACGGCGATTTGTTTGAAGCCCTCAAGGCCACCGTCGCGCAACTGCACGGCGCCTACGCGATCGCCGCCTTCTGCAAGGACGAACCGCACCGCGTCGTCGGCGCGCGCGCCGGCTCGCCGCTGATCCTGGGCGTCGGCAAGGACAAGACCGAGAACTTCCTGGCCAGCGACGCCATGGCCCTGGCCGGCGTGACGGACCAGATCGTTTACCTCGAAGAAGGCGACATGGTCGACATCCAGCTCGGCAAGTACTGGGTACTCAACAAAGAAGGCAAAGCCGTCCAGCGCGAAGTCAAAACCGTGCACGCCCACAGCGGCGCCGCAGAGCTGGGCCCGTATCGCCACTACATGCAAAAAGAAATCTTCGAGCAGCCGCGCGCCATTGCCGACACGCTCGAAGGCGTCGAGGGCATCGTGCCTGAGCTGTTCGGCGACGAGGCTTACCGCGTCTTCAAGGACATTGATTCGGTGCTTATCCTCGCGTGCGGCACCAGCTACTACAGCGGCTGCGCGGCCAAGTACTGGCTCGAGTCGATTGCCGGCATCCCTACGCAAGTCGAAGTGGCCAGCGAATACCGCTACCGCACATCGGTACCCAACCCGAAATCACTCGTCGTCACCATCACGCAAAGCGGTGAGACCGCCGATACCCTGGCCGCGCTGCGCCACGCGCAAAGCCTGGGCATGACGCAAACCCTCACCATCTGCAATGTGTCAACGTCGGCCATGGTGCGCGAATGCAAGCTCGCCTACATCACGCGCGCCGGCGTTGAAATTGGTGTGGCGTCCACCAAGGCCTTCACCACGCAACTGGCAGGCCTCTTCCTGCTCACGCTGGCCCTGGCCCAAAGCAAAGGCAAGCTCAGCGATGAAGAAGAAGCCGGCCACCTCAAAGCCATGCGCCACCTGCCCGCCGCCCTGCAAGCCGTGCTGGCGCTGGAGCCGCAAGTCATCAGCTGGGCCGAAGACTTCGCCAAGATGGAAAACGCACTGTTCCTCGGCCGCGGCCTGCACTACCCCATCGCACTCGAAGGCGCCCTCAAGCTCAAAGAGATCAGCTACATCCACGCCGAGGCCTACCCGGCCGGCGAACTCAAACACGGCCCCCTGGCGTTGGTCACCAGCGAGATGCCCGTCGTCTGCGTCGCGCCCAACGACGCACTGCTCGAAAAACTCAAAAGCAACATGCAGGAAGTCCGCGCCCGCGGCGGCGTCCTTTATGTACTGGCAGACGCCGACAGTCACATCGAAAGCGGCGAAGGCCTGCACGTCATCCGCATGCCCGAACACTATGGGGCACTGAGCCCGCTGCTGCACGTGGTGCCGCTGCAGTTGTTGGCGTATCACACGGCTGTGGCGCGCGGGACGGATGTGGACAAACCGAGAAACCTGGCTAAATCCGTCACCGTGGAGTGACGGATTCGAGGCGGCATGCAGCGCACTGCGAGGTTTGGCGGGCGCTCAATTCAGGCAGCAAAGCCGCCGCTCCCTCGGGCCGATATGCGGACGGTCCGGCCAAAAAAACATTAGGCCGGAAATTTATGCGTTCGCTGACGGCTTCCCGGTTCAGAATCACACCCATGACAACTCCCAAGCTGCTGATCGAGTCCGTGGACGGCATCATGACCGTGTCCCTGAACCGCCCCGACAAGCTCAATGCCATTGACAACGAGCTTGCGCGCGCACTTCTTGCTGCTATAGAGCTGGCCTCRCGCGACGATGCCGTCCGGGTGCTCCTTCTGCGCGGCAATGGCCGGGCATTCTGTGCGGGGAGGGACGTCAGTGCGCCACCCACTGAAGAGGACCTGGTCTTGGTGCAAGCCGTGTCCAAAGCGCTGGTGTCCCTGCCCAAGCCGGTGCTTGCTTCGGTTCATGGCTGGACTGTCGGCGCCGGCTTGGAGTGGATGCTCAATGCGGACATTGTGATCGCGGGGGAAAGCACCCGCTTCAAGTTGCCGGAGTCCTCCCTCGGGGTTTTTGTGACGGGTGGATTGACCGCCACCTTATCTGCCTATGCAGGCGTTGCGCGCGCCAAGGCGCTGATGCTCCTGGGCGAAGAGTTCTCACCTGCGCAGGCGATGGCTTGGGGACTTGTCTGGAAAGTGGTCTCCGACCAGGAACTCGAATCGGCTTCCCGACAAATCGGCGCCAGGCTGGCGTCGCTTCAGCCGGTGGTGGCAGCCAGCTTCAAACGGGTTCTCAACGACATCGGCCTTCGCCATTTCGATGATGCCATCGCGCTTGAAAACGATGCGCAGCGCACCTTGGGCGGTCGCGGGGTTCAGAACTAGCAGGCTGCCCAAGGCGTGCGGAAGATCTGATCTCTCAACGCCCAGGGCATGCTGGGGTTGACCGTCGATCCGGTGTCGCCCCGTCCACATGAAAGGCCGGTCAATCCCGGCGCCTGATTTCATCTTCGATGATGCCCAGCCGCATATCGAACTCAGGCATCACCCAGCGCCGTAGCGCTTCACTTGGGCCTTGCCAGCGCTCACTGCCTTGCGCGCCAGGCGTGTTGCAGATGCGCACCCAAGCCCAACCAARCAGTGCCAGCGCCACCGCGCGCAGGTAGTCGCCAGCGACCCAATAGGGCAACTGGGGCGCCGCACCCGCGACCTTGATCAATGCTGCGGTCGTCATCTCCAGGCGGGCGAAACAGCTCAATACAGCCTTCTCGTTCGCGCGCCCGTCGTCCAGGCCCTCCTGCAGGACCTGGAACATCTGCCGCAACGCCTTGCCGCCGTCCGGTATCACCTTGCGGACCAGCAAGTCGATGGCCTGAATCTCGTTGGTGCCCTCATAGATCATGGTCACGCGTGAATCGCGCACGGTCTGCTCGATTCCCCATTCGCGGATGTAGCCATGGCCACCGAAAACTTGCAGGCATTCGCTGGCGCCGTGGAAAGCCTGATCGGTGAAAGCAGCCTTCAACACGGGTGTKAGCAGGCTGCACCACTGCTGTGCCCTTTCACGACGAGTGGGGTCAGGGTGGTACCTGGCGATGTCGAGCTCGAGTCCTGTCTGGTAAGCCAGCACGCGCCCTCCGTCGATCCAGGCTCGTTGCGTATCCAGCAGGCGGCGCATCGCCGGGTGGCCGATGATGAAGTCGGCGGGCTCGGTGCTGGTGCGTGGCCCGGGCACGCGCATCTGCCTGCGCTCGCGCGCATAGGCATCGGCCTTTTGCCATGCGGCGTCGAGCAGGCCGATGCCCTGCAGCGCCACGTGCAAACGCGCCGCATTCATCATCACGAACATTGCGTTCAGGCCCTCGCCCGGCTGGCCTACCAGCCAGGCTGTCGCATCATCGAAGCGCATGGCGCAGGTGGGGCTGCCGTGCAGGCCCATCTTTTCTTCGATGCGATCGCAGTAGACATGGTTGCGGCTGCCGTCCATCAGCAGCTTGGGGGCGAGAAACAGCGACAGGCCTTTGGGGCCGGCAGGTGCATCCGGCAGGCGTGCGAGGACGAGATGCAGGATATTGCCGGTGAGATCGTGATCGCCACCGGAAATGAAGATCTTGCTGCCGTTGACGCGGTAGCTGCCGTCCGGCTTCGGCGTTGCGCGGGTGCGCACCAGTCCGAGATCGCTGCCGGCATGCGC
>NZ_JBFUCA010000083.1:0-11663 GCF_056405475.1 Polaromonas sp. P1_G4 | reverse complement strand
GTGCGCACCCAGCGCCGAGGTGAAGAGCCCCAGCGATGTGCCGTAGCCCTCCAGCGCATCGGCCATGCCGAAAGCCTCCAGTGCTTTCTTGACGCCGGTGTCGAGCAGGCGGAACTCCAGGCCAATACCCAGTGACACGATGATCGACGGCATGATCAGGCTGGCCACCACCACAAAAAACAGCGTGTTGCCGCCCGCAAGTTTCTTGCGAAAAGCCAGGCCGGCCAGCACCGACAGCAGCACCGTGAAAGCCATCACGGCCAGGCCCAGGCCCAGCGAGCGCTTGAGCGCCGCGCCGATGTCGACCACGCCCAGCCCTTCGGCCAGCTTGTAAAACCAGTGCAGCGACACGCCGCGCAGCGGAAACGTCAGCCCGCCTTCAGGCCCCTGAAAACTCAGCACCACGATGACAAACATCGGGCCATACAGGAACAGCACAAACAGCGCAAAGAATGCGGCCAGGAACCAGAAGCCGGCGGAGCGTTTTTCGGACATAGTTAGAACCTTCGCAGAAGGGGCCGCAGCGCCGGGCCGCCCCAAGCAAGGCCAGCCCCCTCGGGGGGCAGCGCAGTACACGAAGTGACAAGCGTGGGGGTCATAGCTCTTTTCGAATGTCGACCAGCCGCGTTAAAGCCCAGATGATCATCAGCACGATGGCCAGCAGGATTACCGCATTGGCCGCCGCCAGCGGAAATTGCAGGTAAGAGGTCTGCACCTGGATGATCTTGCCGATGGAGGCAATCTGCTGGCCGCCCATGACGCCGATGGTCACGAAGTCGCCCATCACGATGGTGATGACAAAAATCGAGCCGATGATGATGCCCGTGCGCGACAGCGGCACGATGACATTCCACAGCGTTTGCCAGGCCGAGGCGCCGCTGTCATTCGCCGCTTCGATCAGGCTGCGGTCTATGCGCATCATCGAATTGAAGATCGGCACGATCATGAACATGGTGTAGAGGTGCACAAACGCCAGCACCACCGAAAAATCAGAAAACAGCAGCCACTCCACAGGTTGGTTCACGATGCCCAGGCCCGTCAGGCTCTGGTTCACCAGGCCGTTGCGGCCCAGCAGCGGCACCCAGGAAATCATGCGGATCACATTGGACGTCCAGAACGGGATCGTGCACAACACGAACAGCAGCGTCTGCACGCTTTGCGAGCGCACATAAAAAGCCAGAAAGTACGACACCGAAAACCCCGTCACCAGCGTGATCAGCCAGACCAGGAAACTGAACTTGAAGGTCGACAGATACGTCTTGAAGGTGACACACATCTCCGACGTGTTGCCGCAACCTTCAAAGACGGCGAAGTAATTCTTCAGCGTAAAGCCGGGCAGCAACTCATACTCATTGAAGTCCCAAAAGCTCACCATCAACACCAGCGCCAGTGGCACCAGAAAGAACACCACAAACACCGCCGTCAACGGCGTAGCCTGCCACCAGGCCGCAAGGCTGCGCCCCGGCGCCTTGGCCGGACTCGAATGGGCAGTGATTGCAGGTGTGCTCATAAAAATCCAAATGGTTGAGTTGCGCTTACCGCCGGCGTCCGGTATCAAGGGCAAGCGAAGCGAAGCCCGTTCCAGGACACGCGGAACCGGCTTAGCCGGGCCGCAGTGTCGTCCCCTGTAGGGGAGAGGCCGCTACACGAAGTGAGCGACCACAGGGGGGTACTTATTTACGCAGCGACGAACTCATTCCATTTCTGCACCATGTAATTGTTCTCGTCCATGACCGCATTCCAGCAGGCGATGCCGCCCATGCGGGCTTCATAGCTGCCGCCGTCGCGCACCGCGCCGGTCTTGGCCAGCACATCGCCATTCGGGCTCTTGATGTCCTGCGAAGCCGGCTTGCCTTCCATCCAGTAGGCCCACTCATACGCTTCCATCTTGGCCTTGGCGGTTTCCAGCACGGCGCTGTAATAGCCCTGGCGGTTCAGATACGCGCCGGCCCAGCCGTCGAGGAACCAGTTGATGAACTCATAGGCACCGTCCAGCTTCTTGCCCGACAGCGTAGCGGGCAGGCCAAAGCCGGCGGCCCAGGCGCGGTAGCCTTCTTTCAGCGGCTGGAAGTTGCAGGCGATGCCCTTGGTGCGCACGGCCGTCACGGCGGGGCTCCACATCGACTGGATCACCACTTCGCCCGAGGCCATCAGGTTGACCGACTCATTGAAGTCTTTCCACAGCGCGCGGAACTGCCCGGCCTTCTTGGCTTCAATCAACGTGGCGATCGTCAGGTCGATCTCTTTCTTCGTCATGTTGCCCTTGTCCGGGTACTTGTAGATGCCCTTGGCCTCTACCACCATGGCGGCGTCCATGATGCCGATCGACGGAATGTTCAGGATGGCGGCCTTGCCCTTGAACTCGGGGTTCAGCAGCTCGGCCCAGGAGCTGATGGGGCGCTTGATCAAATCGGGGCGAATGCCCAGCGTGTCGGCGTTGTAGACCGTGGGAATGAGCGACATGAACTGCGTCGGGCTCTTGGCGAAGACCTTGCTCTTTTCGCCTTCCAGGTAAATCACTTTCTTGGGCGCGGTGCCCTGGTCGCCCACGGCCTTGCCGGCCACGGTGCCGGTGGTGAAGAGCGTGGTGATCTTGTCGGCGTTCTTGATGCGCTTGGTGTCAATGCCCTTCAGGTTGCCCGTGGGCACGATTTTCTTGAGCGAGAAGTACTCGGTGTCGATCAGGTCAAAGCTGTTGGGCGCGGTCACGGCGCGCTTGGTCACGTCGTCGGTGGTCACGGCCACGTACTGAATCGTGATGCCGGTGTCGGCCTTGAACTTCTCGGCGATGGCCTTGTCCTGGTTGACGGCGGTGCCCAGGTAGCGCAGCACGATTTTTTCCTGCGCGTGCACGGCAGGAAACAGGCCCGTGGCCAGAATGCCGGCCGTGCCCTTGAGCAAAGCGCGGCGCGGCACGCCGCCCACGGTGGTGTCGATGGCGGTGTCTTTTTGATCAGGAAGAGCGTCGGACATGGTGAAAAACTCCTGGTGGCTTGGGTGGAAATCTTCTTGCGAAGGGACGGTTGAAAAATCTGTATTTCTGTGAGCCTTACGGATCAGGCACTAATGACGGCAGGAGGGGCGGCCTGCAGCGTGTGCGCCGCTTCGGGCGCCCATGACAGTTGCACGCTGTCGCCCGGCGCATAAGGCCGGGCCGCAAACGCCGCCTCCGGCACCATCACCGACAACTCGGCGGTGCTGTGGGCCGTCGGTGAAACGCCCGGGTTCTGCAGGCCCAACAGCACATACGGGCCCTGGTATTCGACGTCGGTCACCACGGCGCGCCGGTTGTGCGGCGCGTCAGGCGCGGCATCGCCGGCCGGGGTGATCTGCATGTGGTCGGTGCGCACGCCTATCTTGCCGGTGGGCGTGTCGAGCACGTTGTGCCCACCCATGAAGCGCGCCACAAACTCACTCGCGGGACGGTTGTAGATTTCGTGCGGCGAGCCCACCTGCTCGATCAGCCCGTGGTTCATCACCACCATGGTGTCGGCCAGCGCCATCGCCTCTTCCTGCGAGTGCGTAACGTGGATAAAGGTGAGCCCCAGCTCTTTTTGCCAGCGCCGCAGCTCGGCGCGCATCTGGATGCGCAGGAAAGGGTCCAGCGCCGACAGCGGCTCATCAAGCAGCAGCACACGCGGCTGCGTGATCAACGCGCGCGCCAGCGCCACGCGCTGCTGCTGCCCGCCCGAAAGCTCGGCCGGCTTGCGTTCGGCCAGGTGGCCCATCGCCACCCGCTCCAGCAAGTCTTTGGCCTGCTGGCGGCGGGCCGCCTTGTCCACGCCTTTCATCTTCAAACTGAAGGCCACGTTGTCGAGCGCTGAAAGATGCGGAAACAGCGCAAAGCTCTGGAACATCATCGCCGTGCCGCGGCCGGCGGCGGGCAGGTCGGTGATGTTGCGGTTTTCCAGCAGGATGTCGCCGCTGGTGACGGACTCGTGGCCCGCCATCATGCGCAGCGTGGTGCTTTTGCCGCAGCCCGAAGGCCCGAGCAGGCAGCAGTAGCTGCCGCTGGCAATGCGCAGGTTGATGCCGTCAACCGCTGGCTTGTCTTGCTGCGCGTACCGTTTGGTCAGCGCAATGGCTTCAATGGCGACAGGGGGCGGGCTGGCAAGAGCGTTCATGCCAAGCTTCTGTGCAAGGCTTGTGCCAGCTTTGTATGCGATCTATGGCCATATTGTGTACAAAATGCATGATTCTGGTGCCGAGCAAGCCGTGCCTGCCTGCCATGCTGGTGCATGCTGTAACCAGAAGTTCCTGAAACTTCCGACTGTCAGGTTTGGGTGTGCCCCCGTGTCCTCTTTTCAGGTTTTCTTCCTGTCGCCGCCGGGGCTTGAAGCCAGCAGTCCATGGCCTACCATCAGCGCTTCCGTCTTATGGAGCCGTCCTTGATCACCCTGCACCACCTCAACAATTCCCGCTCGCAACGCATCCTCTGGCTGATGGAAGAGATGGGCCTGTCTTATGAAATCCAGCGCTACCAGCGCGACCCTAAAACCATGCTGGCGCCGCCTTCACTGCGCGCGGTGCATCCGCTGGGCAAGTCGCCGGTGATCACGGATGGTGAGTTCACGCTGGCCGAGTCGGGCGCCATCATTGAATACCTGGTGGCGCGCTACGGCGCCGGCCGCCTGGCGCCCGAGGCCGGCACGCCTGCGCACCTGCGCTACACCTACTGGCTGCACTACGCCGAAGGCTCGGCCATGCCGCCGCTGCTCCTCAAGCTGGTGTTCGACAAGGTAGAGAACTCTCCCATGCCGTTTTTTGTCAAGCCGATTGCCCGCGCCATCGCCGGCAAGGTCAAGAAGACCTTTATCGAGCCGCAACTGCGCCAGCACCTGGATTACCTGGAAATGTCATTGGGCCAGAGCGACTGGTTTGCCGGCGCCGAGTTCAGCGGCGCAGACATCCAGATGAGCTTTCCGCTGGAGGCGGCTGCCGCGCGCGGCGGGCTTAACGAGAGCCGGCCCAGGCTGATGGATTTCCTGGCACGCATCCACGCCAGGCCCGCCTACCAGCGTGCGATTGCGCGTGGCGGTGAGTTTGCGTTGCAGTGACATCGGCAGAACTTGCTGAGGTGCTATTAAATCAATAGCTGCTCGCGCAAACTCTTAAAGGGCTGGAGCCGTTTTTGACTTGATATTCTGGGTTTCTGGAGTGATTGGCAGGCCAGGCGCCTGCCGGCTGCGCACAAACTGCATGGCCTGCGGCTGGCCCACCAGCACACACTGCTTGCCGGTGCGCCGGCAGTGGTCCTGCACGCGCCAGTAGGCGTCGTGGCTCACGCAGCCGGTCTGGCAGATCACCAGGTCGGCGGCGACCAGGCTGGCCTCCAGTGCGGCTGCGTCCTGCAGGTCGTCACCCGCATGGTGCAAAAAGTGCCCGCCAGCCATTTCAACAACACGCCGGGCTGCGGTGGTGCCGGCGCCTTGCTCGCCCACGCACAGCACCGACTTTTCATGCAGGGCGGCTGTGGCTTGCGAAGCTGGTAAAGCCGCCGCCAGCGTGGCCGGGGCCGCCGTGTTCTTTTGCCGGCCCAGGCGTTCCCGCACCAAACCCTGCAAGTCATGGACACGGCCCATCAGCCACTCCACCCGGCGCGCCAGCGTCAGCCGTTTGGGCAGGCCGGGGATGGCCGCCTCCACGGCCTGCCGGTCTTCACGCTCCCAGGCCAGCGCCGTCTCCCGCACCATCGCCGCCGCGCGCAGGCGCACCGCCTGGGATTGCAGGCGCGAGATTTCCGCGGCCTGCACGGCAATCACCGTGCTGCAGCGCTTCTGGATCTCGCCGTACTGGGCGAGCAGGGCGCGGTGTTCCCGGTCAAGGCCGGGCAGAGAGGTACAGGGTCCTTGCATGTCGGGGCTCCATAAGATGAAGGCGCCCCCGTCAACAAACGAACGATATGCAATCGAAGAGGCAACCGAAGCATCAGCCGATAAAAGGGCAAAACCCATCTTAAATGAGAATTACTCTCAATTGGAGTAAGGGCTTATGCCTTTTTGGGTAAACAGATGAAACCCTTGAAGTATCCCTATTTGCTATCAATTCAGGAGCTGCTTGCGCACACCCTTATTGGCCAAAACCCCGATTCGCTTAAGAAACCCAGGGCTTTGAGGTAGCGGGCCGTCAGAGCTCAGCCGCTTCCACCAGAAACCGCACCCGCTTCACGCCCTGCCATTCGTCCGCATCCAGCCGGAAGGCCAGCTTGACCCGTGCGGGGAGTGATTCGGTGTGGCCAAACCAGATGCCGTCGACCGGCTGGCCCTGGTGCTTGAGCTTGAGCGCCAGGTGTTTTTCACCCACCAGCCGCTGCGACACCACTTCCACCACTTCGCTGAAGGTGGGGGCTGCAAACCCCTGGCCCCAGACTTCCTTGTGCAGCGTGTCGACCACGTCGGTGCGGCGATATTCGGCCGGCAGCGGGCCGTCGGTGTCCATGCGGCGCGTCAGCGTGGCGGCATCCAGCCATTCGTGCGCCACCTGCTGCAGCGCACTTTCAAACACTTCAAAGTGCTCTTCGGCAATGGTGCAGCCGGCTGCCATGGCGTGGCCGCCAAAGCGCAGCAGCACGCCGGGGTGGCGCTTGGCCACAAGGTCCAGCGCATCGCGCAAATGAAAGCCGGGAATCGAGCGGCCCGAGCCCTTGAGCTCGTGCTCTTTGCCGTMGGCCTGGCTGGCGGCAAACACGAACGTCGGGCGGTGCAGCTTGTCTTTGACGCGTGAGGCCACGATGCCGACCACGCCTTCGTGGAACTCCGGGTCGAAGATGGCAATCGCCGGCGGCGGCTCCTCATCTTCGTCAATCATTGCGTCAGCCGCCAGTTGCGCCTGCTCGCGCATGCCGGCCTCAATGTCGCGGCGTTCGCGGTTGATGCCGTCCAGCATTTGCGCCAGCTCGTCGCCGCGCGCCGGGTCGTCGGTCAGCAGGCATTCAATGCCCAGTGTCATGTCGCTGAGTCGGCCTGCCGCATTGATGCGCGGGCCCAGCGCAAAGGCAAAGTCAAACGTGGTGGCTACCGGCGCCTGCCGGCCCGCTGCCTTGAACAAGCTGGCCAGGCCCGCGGGCAAATGGCCCGTGCGTATGCGCTTGAGGCCCTGCGCCACCAGCCGGCGGTTGTTGGCGTCCAGCTTCACCACGTCGGCTACGGTGCCGAGGGCCACCAGCGGCAGCAGTGCGTCGAGCTTCGGTTGTGTGGCGGCGTCAAACACACCACGCGCACGCAACTCGGCACGCAGCGCCAGCAGCACATAAAACATCACACCCACGCCGGCAATCGATTTGCTTTCAAACGTGCAGCCAGGCTGGTTTGGGTTGACGATCACGTCGGCCTCGGGCAGCACCACTTCGCCGTCTCTCAGCGCGGGCAGGTGGTGGTCTGTCACCAGCACCTGCATGCCCAGCGCGCGCGCACGCGCCACGCCGTCGATGCTGGCGATGCCGTTGTCTACCGTCACCAGCACGTCGGCGCCAGCGGCCTTCACCCGCTCGGCAATCGGAGGCGTGAGGCCGTAGCCATCAGTGACGCGGTCAGGCACCAGGTAGCTCACATGCTGCGCACCCAGCAGCTTGAGGCCACGCAGCGCCACAGCGCAGGCGGTGGCGCCGTCACAGTCGTAGTCGGCCACCACGCAAATCTTTTTGCCGGCCGCCATCGCGTCGGCCAGCAGGCGCGCCGCCTCAGCGGCGCCGTGCAGCGAAGCGGGCGGTAGCAGCCGGGCCAGGCCGTCGTCCAGCTCGTCTGCCGCGTTCACGCCGCGCGCGGCATACAGCTGCGCCAGCAGCGGGTGAATGCCAGCTTGCTGCAGCGCCCAGACGCTGCGTGGGGGCACATCGCGTACCTGTATTTTCATGTGTGTCTACTATCTTTTTTATAGCTGCTCGCGCAAGTACCATAAGGGCTGCGGCATCAAAAGGTTCGAAATTTTGGCCAACAGGCCGGCCTGGTGCGTTTCAAACGTCTGCCAGCCGCGCTCGCCACACAGCGTCAGCCGCACGGCCTCGCCTGCGCGTTGGCGGGCCAGCAGCTGCGCCATCTCGCCGGCATCCAGTGCGGCCCAGGCTTGGGCATAGGCCTGCCAGTCATCAGCAAAAACGGCTTGCGCCAGGCTGCGTGGTGCGGTCGGCGCCTGGCTGGCAGGTTCATACCCAGCGGGCAGGGCGCCGCTGCCGCTCAGCCAGAAAGAATTGACCGGCAACTGGCGGCGCGCAGCGCGTTCATCGTTCAGCGCGTGGGTGTACAGCAGCATCTGCATTTCGTTTTGCAACAGCTTCATCTTGCGAGCTATGCCCTGGGCGTCGTCCTTGTTCTGCTTGGGCAGCCACGGGTCGACGTTGCGGCCCATCACCCGGTCGAGTGATGCGGTGGGCAGGCTGCGAAACACCTCGCCTTCGGCCAGCCAGCGCGCCGGCCCCAGCGCCGGCACATAGTGCATCGTGATGCCGTCGCCATCAAAGTAAGGCTGCATCGCCGCCAGCAAGGTGCGGGATTCCGTTTCATTCAGGCCCAGCGCAGCCGGGTCAGTCAGCGTGGCATGCTCGCGGCCCATGGCCCAGTGGCAGGGCGTTACCCAGGCCCAGGCCTTGCCGGTGCCGGCCTGCAGGTGCTGAGCAGCATCCAGCGCCGCCCACGGAATCAACCCGTCAGGCGTGTCCGCAGTGGCAAGGCCCAGCGCCTGGCCCAAGGCTCGCTCGTGCGGCGGCGACAGCGTGTGTGCATCTGCCGTATCAGTGTGTACTGACTTCATGCCTTTGAGCAATTGGCTCAGGTTGCGCATGCCTTGCACTGGCAGCGCCTTCATGGTGGGCAGCCAGGCTTCCGTACTGCAGGCCGCAAAGGGAATCAGCAGCTTCGGGCCTGTGAAAGGAGTGGGGGAATTGGCTGACATGGGGCTATTGTCCGGGATGCCACAATTGGCGTTCAAATTTGGGCGCTCAATTTGCGCGCTTAAATCGCACCCTATAAGAATCCGTTCGAGCTGGCCACCCGTGGCCCGCAACGACTACCAGGTTGAGTATGCAAATTCCTTATGAGCTGATAGTGGGCTGGCGCTACACCCGCGCCGGCCGCGCCACCCGGCGCAACGGCTTTATTTCTTTTATTTCAGGCGTGTCCATGCTGGGCATTGCGCTCGGTGTGGCCGCGCTCATCATCGTGCTCAGCGTGATGAACGGCTTCCAGAAGGAAGTGCGCGACCGCATGCTGGGTGTGATCTCGCACATCGAGGTATTCGCCCCCAACGGCGCTGCCTTGCCCAATCCGGAAAAAACCCTGGCTGAAATCAAGGCCAACCCGCAGGTCACCGGCGCCGCCACCTTCATCGCCGCGCAAGCCCTGCTGGCGCGCGGCGAAGACATGAAGGGCACCGTCGTACGCGGCATAGACCCGGCACTCGAAGGCCAGGTCACCGACCTCGCCGTGACGTCCGGCCCCACGCTAGCCAAGCTGGTGCCCGGCAATTTCGGCGTGGTGCTGGGCGGCGAGCTGGCCCGCGCCATGGGCGTGCGTGAGGGCGATAGCGTCACGTTGATCGCGCCCAGCGGCCAGGTCACCCCGGCGGGTGTGGTGCCGCGCCTGAAGCAAATGACAGTGGTCGGCACCTTTGATTCCGGCCATTTTGAATACGACTCGGCCCTGGTCATGATGCACCAGGACGACGCCGCGCGGATCTTCCGCCTCGAAGGGCCGACCGGCATCCGCATCAAGCTGAAAGACCTGCACCAGGCGCGCGAAGTCGCGTTTGAGCTGTCAAGAAGCCTGAGCGGTGATTTGCTGATTCGCGACTGGACGCGCCAGAACAAAACCTGGTTTGCCGCCGTGCAGCTTGAAAAACGCATGATGTTCATCATCCTCACGCTTATCGTGGCAGTCGCGGCCTTCAACCTCGTCAGCACGCTGGTGATGACGGTGACCGACAAGCGCGCCGACATCGCCATCCTGCGCACGCTGGGCGCCAGCCCCAAAAGCATCATGAAAATTTTTATGGTGCAGGGCGCACTGGTCGGCGTCATCGGCACGCTCTCGGGCCTCGTTCTGGGCCTGGGCATTGCCTTCAACATCGACGTCATCGTGCCGGCCATTGAACGCGCGCTCAACGCCAGCTTTTTGCCCAAAGACATTTATCTCATCAGCCGCATGCCGAGTGAACCGCAATACGCCGACATCATGCCGATCGTGGTTATCTCCCTGGTGCTGTCTTTCCTGGCCACCATCTACCCCAGCTGGCGCGCCAGCCGCGTGAACCCCGCGGAGGCCCTCCGTTATGAGTGAACTCAAGAACGACATGACGAATACGCTGCAAAGCACCAACGCGAACGGCGAAGTGGTGCTCAAGGCCAAGGGCCTCACCAAACGCTTCCACGAAGGCCTGATCGACCTGACCGTGCTGCATGGCGTAGACCTGCAAGTGCACGCCGGTGAAACGCTGGCCATCGTCGGCGCCTCAGGCTCCGGCAAAAGCACGTTGCTGCATTTGATGGGCGGGCTCGACGCCCCCACCAGCGGCCAGGTTGAACTCAAGGGCCAGATGCTGTCGTCGCTGTCACCCCAACAACAAGGCGATCTGCGCAACAAGCACTTGGGTTTTGTCTACCAGTTCCATCACCTGCTGCCCGAATTCAGCGCGCTCGACAACGTGGCCATGCCCCTGTGGATCCGCCGTGAGTCCCCTGCGGAATGCGCGCGCGTCGCCACCAAGATGCTGGCCGCCGTGGGCCTGCAAGACCGCATCCATCACCGCCCAGCAGAACTCTCAGGCGGCGAACGCCAGCGCGTCGCGATTGCGCGTGCGCTGGTCACGCAGCCTGCGTGCGTGCTGGCTGATGAGCCGACCGGCAACCTGGATCGTTCAACCGCCGACGGCGTGTTTGAACTGATGCTGCAATTGGCGCGCGACTTCGGCACAGCCTTTGTGCTGGTCACGCATGATGAAACGCTGGCTTCGCGTTGCGGGCGGCGTTTCAGGTTGGTCTCGGGGCGTTTGTCGGAGTGGGGTTGAGCGACAGCATCGATGCCAAGTGACCGCGTCGATTGCGAGGCTAGTTGGGTAGTTGGTCCACGGACTCCATGATGCTTCGAGGTCTGCCCGATCTGACGGGGGAATTTGCAGCATCAATCTGCGATGGTGCTGGTAGGCTTCGTATGGCGAGCGAGTCTTTGACGGGCTTCAGTTTCGCGTGGTGAGCCGTTAAGCTGTCAGCTTGCAAGGCTTGCCGGATACGCGGCAGCACAAGCATTGCACCGTGAACGCTGAGGTGGTCGTCGTCAAAATACCGGAACATCTCGCGGTCGACCAGAGGGCAGACAGCAGCATTGCATAGCAGGTCGTTGAATGACAAAACTTCAGCACCATTCATCGCCTCTCGATCAATCTGTGCGTTTACCCACTGCTGATCTGCAAGATGTGTATCGGTTGGAACTGCCGCGTCATTGATGGAATCAGTGTTGTAGCGTAATCGCCGTAGCACTTTCTTTGGATCGACCAGCTGTTGTGGTACGTCCTTGAAGATGAAAATCTTGACACCCGCACGCTTGTAGCGCTCCACGGTTTGACTAAGCCCGACGACAAATGATTCGCGTGACATGGCTTTCGAGTTAGGCAAGCGCATGTTCGTCGATAGAAAGTTGAGGTCCCAAGGCCGGGTCTTGCCCCCGGTGTAGTAAGTC
>NZ_JBFUCA010000082.1:0-11678 GCF_056405475.1 Polaromonas sp. P1_G4 | reverse complement strand
CCCAGATGCCAGGGCACGAATTCGTGGTCGCCCAGGCCCAGCGCCTCGCTTTTGGTGGGCTCGCCCGAAGCGTGGCGCAGGATCTGTTCGAAAATCCGTTGCCCCATCTGCGCAACGTCAAGTTCGCCGTCGAGGATGGCGCCGCAATTGATGTCCATGTCTTCTTCAAGGCGCTTGAACATCGGCGTGTTGCTGGCCAGCTTGATGGTGGGCGCGGGCTTGGAGCCGAACATCGAGCCCCGGCCGGTGGTGAAGCAGATCAGGTTGGYGCCGCTGGCGATCTGGCCGGTGGATGCCACCGGGTCATAGCCGGGGGAGTCCATGAAGACAAAGCCGTTCTGGGTGATCGGTTCGGCATATTCGTAGACGGCCTGCAGCGGCGTGGTACCGCCTTTCATGGCCGAACCCAGCGACTTCTCGAAAATGTTGGCAAGTCCTCCCGCCTGGTTGCCATGCCCGACCACGCCGTTGAACTGCGCGTTCTGGCCCGCCGTGTACTTTTCCCACCAGGCCAGCCGGTCCAGCAGCTTCTGCCCCACTTCGGGCGTGACGGCGCGGCGGGTCAGCATGTATTCGACGCCGTGAATTTCAGGCGTCTCGGACAGGATGGCGGTACCGCCGTGGCGTACCAGCACATCCATGGCCGCGCCGAGGGCCGGGTTGGCCGTGATACCCGAAAAGCCGTCCGAGCCGCCGCACTCAAGCCCGATCTTCAAATGACTGGCGGGAACTGCCTGACGCCGGGCGGCATCCGCTTCTGGCAGCATTTCATAAATAGCGGCGATACCAGCCTCTATCGTGGCACGGGTGCCGCCGATCTCCTGCATCACCATCGTGCGCATGAGCTTGCTGGTCTCCAGGCCTTGCGACTCCACCAGCGACGAGACCTGGTTGCGCTCGCAGCCCAGGCCGACGATCAACACACCGGCCAGATTGGGATGGCGCGCGTAGCCGGCCAGAGTGCGGCGCAGCACATCAAAATGCTCGCTGGGGGAAGACATGCCGCAACCGCTGGTTTGCGCAAAGGCGGCCACGCCGTCCACATGGGGAAAAGCTGCCAGCCGTTCGGGGGTGAAGTGGGCGGCAATATTTTTGATGACAGTGGCAGAACAGTTGACCGAAGACAGGATGCCAATGAAATTGCGGGTGCCCACGCGGCCGTCCGGGCGCACAAAGCCCATGAAAGTGGCGCGCTCGGCTTGCGGCACATAGTCCACCGGCCGAACGTCCCGGCCGAAAGCCGGGTCGCGTTCAAAGTCCACCAGTGCCATGTTGTGCGAATGCACGTAGTCACCCGCCTCGATGTCGCGCGCAGCCACGCCGATCACCGTGTCGTACTTCAGGATGCGCTCGCCCTCCGCAATGCGGCGGGCCGCGATCTTGTGCCCGGCGGGCACCTGCGCGCGCGCGCGTGCGCTGATTTCGGGCAACTCCTGGCCCAGCGACAGCACGGTTTTGGCGACCAGCACGTTGTCGTTGGCATGCAGGCGGATCAAGGGGCTGACGGCAAGGGAAGTGATGAAAGGGGCGGTAACGGTCATGGTTCAGTTCAGCGTTCGGGCCAAGGTTCTAGCTCTTCATCAGCTCCCTGAGCTTGAGCTTGTCGATCAGGGCTGTTTCTTTCTGGTACATGCCAGCGACGTACTTCTCGTAGTCAGGCCCGTCCAGGTAAAGCACCGGCGCATCGATCCTGTCGGCCACCTGCTTGAACTCGGGGCTGGCCACGGCCACACGGAAGGCCTCGCGCAGCTTCATCGCGATGGCCGGCTCCAGGCCCTTGGGCGCACCAATGCCGTTGGGTGCATCCACCACGACGTTGTAGCCCAGTTCCTTGAGCGTAGGCGCGTCCTTGAACCGCGAGGCGCGGCGTTCGCCCCAGGTGGCCAGCAGCCTGAGCTTGCCCGCCTCGACATGTGGCGCCCAGGAACTGGAATCAGCCAGCAGGTCCACATGCCCGCCGAGCACGGCCTGTAATGCCTCGGCGCCGCCCTTGTAGGGAACATGATTGAACTGGATGCCGGCGGCAAGCGCGAACTCTTCCATGCCCACATGCGTGGCGCCGCCGACGCCCGCATGGGCATAGGTCACCTTGCCGGGATTGGCCTTGGCAAAAGCCACCAGTTCCTGCAGCGACTTGAAGCGCGATTCAGCGGGGGCAGCAATACCGAAAGTCTGGCCAGAGGTGCGGGCCAGATAGGTCAGGTCCTTGAGCGGGTCCAGCTGTAGTGTGCCCAGTTGCGAAAAACGTGTGACGGAAATAGGGATCTGGCCGATGGTGTAGCCGTCGGGCTTGGCGGAGGCCATGGACTTGGTACCGATCATGCCGGACGCACCCACCTTGTTCTCCATCGCAATGGCCTGGCCCAGCACGCGCGAGGCGACCTGGCACAGGGCGCGCATGGACTGATCGGCAGTGCCGCCGGCAGGCCACGGGCAGATAAAGGTAATGGGCCGCTCGGGGTAGCCCTGGGCCAAGGCGCACAAAGGTTTTACCAACGCTGCAGCAGCGGCCACGGCGCTGCCGATCAGCAGGCTGCGGCGCCTGGCGTTAAACGAAAAAGGGGAAACCTGGGGGGAAGTCTTCATGGGGTTTGTCTGCCTCTGGGTGAATGTGTTGCTGCTGCATTGGTGGCAACCGTGGCGGCTGCGTGACTGCATTTCTTGTTGCCCCGATTCTTGCCATGTTCTTCATAACAATCCAATCGAATAATGGAATTGCTTCATAGCCTTTGGGTTAACATGATTCATGACCCAGATTGACCGTGTCCTGCGTTCCAACATCAAGCTGCGCCACCTGCAACTGGTAGTGGCGCTGGACCAGTTCCGCCACCTGGGCCGAACCGCCGAGTTCCTGTCGGTCAGCCAGCCCGCCGTGTCGAAAATGCTGGCCGAAGTCGAAAGCATGCTTGGGCTGGCCCTCTTTGACCGCTCCACCCGCGGCACCGAACCGACCTCCAGCGGCGAGGCCATCGTCCGGTTTGCCCGTTCGGTGCTGGCCGAGTACGAGCGCACGCGCGATGAAATCTCCGCCGTGGCCAGCGGCGCGGCGGGACGCACCCGCGTGGGTTCGATGGTGGTGGCGATGCCGGTGCTGCTGGCCGGCGCCGTCAAACTGCTCAAGCAGCGCTCGACCCTTGCGACGGTGCTGGTGGAAGAAGGCGACCTGACGCGGCTTTTACCCCGGCTTCGCATGGGCGAACTGGACCTGTTCGTCGGCCGCCTGGAGCCCGGTTATGCCGCCCCCGATCTGGTGACGGAGGCCTTGTTCGACGAGCCCATGGTGGTGGTGGTCAAGCGTGGCCACGCACTCGCGCGCAAGAAAAATCCAGGCTGGAGCGATCTGGCCGGCATACCCTGCGTGCTGCCCCCGCCCTGGGCATCGCTGCGCGTGAAGATCGAACAGACCTTCTTTCGCCATAGTCTGAATCCGCCCACCGACATCATCGAAACATCGTCTTTCCTGGCGCTTAGCACCTTTGCGCAACAGCGTGACGCGGCCGGCTTCCTGGCGCGCTCGGTCGGCTTGCACTTCCAGCGGGAAGGCCTGCTGGATGTCCTGCCTATCGAGGTTCCGATTGAACTCCCGCCTGTCGGACTCATCACCGTGCGGGGACGGCGGCTGACACCCAGCAGTGAGCAATTGATGGACTGTCTGCGCCTGACGGCGGAGTCCGCCCGGCAGCCTGCTCTGCGACCCAAGGGCCGCAAACCCGCGGCACACAAGCGGTGAAGCGCGGCGTAAGCCGGAGCTGAGTGCTCTTCTTCCGGTCCCGGAAAAAACCGGGCGGCGCTTTTAGCGAAAGCTGCCGGCCCGCTACGCGGCCCCGTCCTTCGGACGCAGACTTCAGACTGCGCTGAAGTCTGGCCGGCGCTTTTAGCGAAAGCTGCCGGCCCGCTACGCGGCCCCGTCCTTCGGACGCAGACTTCAGACTGCGCTGAAGTCTGGCCGGCGCTTTTCCATAAAGGCGGTGAAGGCTTCGCGCGCAGCGGGTTCGCCCAGCATGCGGCCAAAGCTCGCACCCTCTTCGGCCATCCGCTCGGCCACCACGGTGGCGTTGCCTTTTTTCATGAGGCGCTTGGTTTCCATCAGCGCGCTGAGCGGTTTGGCGACCAGCTTTTGCGCCTGCCGCTGGGCCAGCGCATTGGCTTCGGCGGGCGGCACGATGCGGTTGATCAGCCCGATTTCCAGTGCGGTCTCGGCCATGAAGGGTTCGCCTAGCAGCAGTGCCTCGGCGGCGCGCGGGTAACCCATGAGCTGCGGCACCAGAAAGCTCGACGCAGCTTCAGGACACAGGCCCAGGTTGACGAAAGGCATGGAAAATGCGGCGTTGTCGCCCGCATAGACCAGGTCGCAATGCAGCAGCAGCGTGGTGCCTATGCCGACTGCGGGTCCGCACACAGCGGCTATCAGCGGTTTGGGAAAGCTGCTGATGCCGCGCAGGAAACGGAAGACCGGCGAATCGGGCGTTGAAGGCGGCTTGTTCAGGAAATCGCCGATATCGTTACCGGCGGAAAAAATCGTTTCATGCCCCTGGATCACCACCACACGCACGGCTGCATCGTGGTGGGCCGACTCCAGTGCGTCGGCCATGGCGCCATACATGGCGGAGGTGATGGAATTTTTTTTGTCCACACGGTTGAGCGTGATGGTCATCACGCCCGCGTCGACGTGGCTCAGGATTTCGGGAATGCTGCCGGTGGAAATAGGGGTGGGAGTGTTCATGTGTTTTCCGTTAAGACGCAAGTGTAGGGGCCAGCCATGCATGCTGCCCCCGCGGGCCTATTCTTTGTAATAAACAACCTGCGTACTGGTAGCCAGCAGTACGCCCGCTTCGCTCCACAGCTGCGCGGTCTGGTCAAAGAAACCATTGCGAAAGGCCTGGGCCCTGGCTTGCCCCAGCAAATAGCCTTCACCGCATTCAGCCAATTGCCGGCCGTCGGCGTGGAAGTACGTGGTGATCGACACCGTACCGGCGGGTACACGCGTGGCACGGCGCAGCCAGACCCGCGGATAGAACACGTCTGACATGGCCGCCAGTGCCGGGAAGTCGAGCGGCCGCGGCGGGTCGTCGCGCACCCACAGCTGCGTGAGGCTGTCTACKCCGCTGCCGTCCCAAACCTGCGGTATGGCGCCGCGCACCGGCCGCATGTCGTAGCGATTCGTCCATGCGGAGGTCGAAAACCGCAGCCTGCCTGAAGCGTCGGCCAGCGTGACCGCGGGCATGGGTGTGTCGTTGGCACTCCAGGTCTCGCGGCGCGCAGCCGTAACGGCTGTGGCGGTCATCACAGCGCCTCCGGCATCGCCGTCCTGCGACAACTCCACCAGCCAATGCTGGGTGGAACGGTTGGTGCGAGCCGGCCTGGCCGTGACGGTGAACGGGCCTTCTGCCATGGCCGCTGCGTAGTTCACAGTCAGCGCCACCGGCTCGCCCAGCAGGGCCGGGTGCAACAGGATGGCACGCAAGGCTGTGGCCGCTGTGGTTCCGCCGAACGGCCCCACCATGTTCCAGTATGCGGGGCTGCTGTGACCCAGCCAGGTGTGGGGCCTGTCGCTGCCGGCGGCTTCCAGCCTGAGCGCGTCGTCAAAAGAATGCGTGCTTGTCATGTCGGCAGGTGTGATGGAGCTTTCCGGTTCAAACCGGGGCTTTGGCGGCACCGGTCATGCCGTCGATGATCTGCTGGGCACGGGGCCACAAGGTCTGGTTGAACTGTTCCCGGAAGAAGCCAAAATGCCCGATGCGCCTGACCTTGAGATCTGCCGGCGCGATGCGTTCAAAGCTGCGCGGTGCATTGCTGTACAGGTTGATGAGGTTTTGCGTGCCGCGCCAGGTCATCAGCTCGTCATCTGTCATGGACAGCGCGGTCACCGGAAAACTGACCCGCCCATAACTCAGCCGCGCGCTTTCTCCCTCGGCCCCCACGCTGTAGTGCGGATCCAGGCACCACTTGCGCCACTGCAGCATCACGCCGGCTGGCAGGTCGCCAACTTTCTTTAACCTGCGCCCGGGGAAATAACCACAAAGGCGCGTGGCCAATGGCACCAGCACATACCAGAAGTACAAAATCAGGCGCCTGAGCTGCGGTGCGTTGTCGCGCCAGTACCCGCTTCCTGCCGCGATGCTGACGAGGCCATCGATCTTGTCCTGATTCTTCAGGAAACCCGGCAGCTGCGCGCCTAGGCTGTGACCCAGCAGGTAAAGCGGTGCATCCGGCAAGGCTGCCTTGGCGGCATCCACCACAGCCTCATAGTCGGCGGCCCAGTCGAGCAGGTCGGCCTTGAAACCACGCAGGCTGCCGCTGGCGGTGTTGGGCAAGGACTCGCCCGAACCCCGGTAGTCAAAAGTGGTGACGCAAAAGCCCTGGGAAGAAAGCCACTGCGCAAACGGTGCGTAATAGTCTTGCCGCACCCCCATGGCGCCACCGATGACCACGCTGGCACGCGCAGGCGAAGAAGGCGCATAAACGCGAGTGGACAGTTGCGCCGTGCCTGAACTGAGGATCTGCATCTGCATCACATGCTCCTGGAAATGGATGAACTGAACTCGGGCACGCGCATCACGCGTGAAGGTGTTGCACCAGTTGGGGCCAGAAGCTGGCACGCAGCTTGTCGCGAAAGTAGCCGAAGTGGCCTATATGCCTGACACCCAGATTTCCCGGGTCAAGGGTCATGCATTGCACCGGTTCACGTCGCGCACCGAACAAGGCCACAAACCGGTCTGACGACCACTGTGAAAAGACCTCGTCATCGCTTGAGTTGAAGTAGGTGATGGGCGTCTGCACGCGTTCAAAACGTTCACGCTGATGGGCATCACGCGCCAGGTAGTCCGGATGGCGGCACCAGCGCGTCCATTGCCGCATCACACCTGCGGGAATGTTGCCAACCTTGCGCAGTTTCCGGCCCGGGAAATAACCGAACAACGGTACCAGCAAGGGCGCCCAGATCTGCGTGGCGGCAAACAGGCCCCAACGCGGCACCGCTTTGCGCAGGCGCGGCCAGTAACCGCTGCCACTGGCAACCAGCACGGCACGCTGAAAGAAGTGCGTAGTTTCGGAGCTGGCAAACAATTGCCCGCCCAGGCTGTGCCCCAGGTAGTAAAGCGGAAGGTCCGGCACACGTTGCCGCAGGAACCGGGCAGCGGCGCTCACGTCCTGCTGTCCCCAGGTGTCGAAGGTGGCATCGGTGGACGCCACGCGCTCACCGCCGGAGGCAAAAGTGCCGCGGTAATCGAGTGTTAGCACGGTAAAGCCTTGCGTGGCCAGCCAGCGGGCGAAGGGCTCGTAATGTTGCTGGGGCGTGGCCATTGCACCGGCCAGCAGTACACCGCCGCGGGCCTCGCCTCCCGCGAGATCCGCTGCAAACACCGTCGCTGCCAGCGCCCAGGAGTCCTGGGTCAGAACCGTGATTCGCTCCATCTTCTGTCTCCAGTCAGGAAAAGCCCAGTCTGCCCCGCAGCTGCCATAACCGCTGCCGCAAGCGCGACAGTGGGGCCGCCGCCGACGGCCTTACACGCGCTCGAAAATACCCGCAGCGCCCTGACCCATCCCCACGCACATCGTGACCATGCCGTACTTGAGCTGGTGGCGATGCAACGCATGGATCACCGTCGCGGCGCGGATCGCACCGGTCGCGCCCAGGGGATGGCCCAGCGCGATCGCGCCGCCCATGCGGTTGACCTTGCTGGCATCGAGCTTGAGCGTGTTGATGACGGCCAGCGACTGCGCAGCAAAAGCTTCATTCAGTTCGAACCAGTCGATGTCTTCCTGCTTGAGGCCGGCGTAGCGCAAGGCGGCAGGAATGGCTTCGATGGGGCCTATGCCCATGATCTCGGGCGGCACACCCTTGGCGGCGTAGCTCACAAAGCGGGCCAGCGGCTTCAGGCCGAAGTCCTTGACCGCCTTTTCGCTGGCCAGCACCAGCGCACCCGCGCCGTCCGACGTTTGCGAACTGTTGCCGGCGGTGACCGAGCCGCGCGCGGCAAACACCGTCTTGAGTTTGGCCAGGCCTTCGAGCGAGGTGTCGGGGCGCGGGCCTTCGTCCAGGCTCACCGTGCGGGTCTTGGCGACGACTTCACCGGTTTCCAGGTTGGCGGTGCGGTCGGTCACTTCGACGGGCGTGATCTCGTTGGCGAATTCGCCAGCCTGCTGCGCCTTGATGGCCTTGAGGTGCGACTCGAGTGCGAACTGGTCCTGCGCTTCGCGCGAGACTTTCCATTGCTGGGCGACCTTCTCGGCCGTCAGGCCCATGCCATAGGCGATGCCGACGTTCTCGTCGTTCATGAACATACTGGGCGAGAGCGAGGGCGAGTTGCCCGACATGGGCACCATGCTCATACTCTCGGTGCCGGCGGCGATCATCACGTCGGCTTCGCCCACGCGGATGCGGTCGGCCGCCATCTGGATGGCCGACAGGCCGGAGGCGCAAAAACGGTTGACGGTGATGCCGCCCACGCTGGTGGGCAGGCCCGCCAGCACCGCGCCAATGCGTGCCACGTTCAGGCCTTGCGGGCCTTCCGGGATAGCGCAGCCGCAGATGATGTCTTCAATCGCCTTCGGATCCAGCGAAGGCACTTGCGCCAGCGCCGCCTGCAGCGCCTTGACCAGCAGGTCGTCGGGCCGCATGTTGCGGAAATAGCCGCGGCCCGAGCGCCCGATGGGCGTGCGGGTGGCGGCGACGATGTAGGCTTCCTGGACTTGTTTGGCCATGATGGTTTCCTTCAATTTCTCAGTTAACTTTTCCGTGGGCCGGAGGGAATCCAGGCCCAGACAAATTCGCATTCGACCGGGTTGATACCGGCTTCATCGGTCACGATGACCGGCACGGTGACTTCACCCTTGTCGCTCGCCTGCATGGCCGCGCGCTGCTCGTCGCTCAACGTGGCCACGGCGCGCAGAGCGCCAGTGGCGCGCTTCTTGAACGCCATCTTCAGCTCCTTGGCCAGCGGAATGCAGTCGTCGCGCACATTCATGCCCACCACCATGCCGGTGGCGGTTTCGGCCAGCAAGTTCATGGCCGAGGCATGCACGCCGCCTATGTGGTTCTGCACCTTCTTCTCGTTCCTGATGCCGATCTCGACCCGGCCCGTGCCCATTTCGATGAAGTCCAGGCCGGCGGTGCCGGTGAATGGCACAGCGCGGCGCAGCACCACGCTGCGGAACCAGCCCCGGGCAAACGCCGGTACTTCCTCAAGCCGCTGCAGTTGCCGCGCCAGGCGGTTGGGTTGTTGGTCGTTCATGAACTTCTCCCGGCCAGCAAACGCCGCGGAACCGGCTTTGCCGGGCCGCAGGCGTTGCCCCCTGCAAGGGGGAAAGGCGCTACACGCAGTGAGTGTCCGATGGGGGTGTTCATCAGTTTCTGACGGGCTTGCCCGTACTCATCATGCCCATGATCCGCTCTTGCGTTTTCGGGTGTTCGAGCAGCGAGCAGAAGGCCTTACGCTCCAGCGTCATCAAATACTCTTCCGTCACCAGCGTGCCGGCATCGACATCACCGCCGCAGACCACACCCGCGATCAGGCTGGCGATATGGAAGTCATGCGCGCTGATGAAGCCGCCGTCGCGCATATTGACCAGCTGGCCCTTGATGGTGGCCAGGCCGCTGCGGCCCACCACCGGGAACTGGCGCTTGTGCGGCGCGCGGTAGCCCGAATTGAACAGTGCGCGCGCCTCGTTGAGCGCCACGAACAGCAGCTCGTCCTTGTTCGGCACGATCACGTCGCTGTCGAGCAGGTACCCGATCTTGCGGCTTTCGATGGCACTGGTGCCCACCTTGGCCATCGCGGCGGCCGTGAAGCCTTCGGTGAGGAAGGGCAGGATGTCCTTGTTGGTTGAAGTGCTCGCGTTCTCGGCGGCACGGCGGGCAATGTAGGCCAGGCCACCGGCGCCGGGCACCAGGCCCACGCCGACTTCGACGAGGCCGATATAGCTTTCCATCGCAGCCACGCGTTTGGCCGAATACACTGCCATTTCGCAACCGCCGCCCAGCGCCAGGCCGCGGATCGCCGACACCACGGGAACCGCCGCGTAGCGCAGCTTGAGCATCACGTTCTGCAGTTCGGCCTCGGCCCCTTCAATCGCCTTGGCGCCGCCCATCATGAAGGCGGGCAGCATGGCCTGCAGGTCGGCGCCGGCCGAGAACATCTCGTCGTTGGACCAGATCACCATGCCCTTGTAGCTTTTCTCGGCCAGGTCCACACCCATCGCCAGACCTTCGGCCACGTCCGGGCTGATGGCGTGCATCTTGGTCTTGATGCTGGCGATCAGTACGTCGCCTACTTCACCATTGACGCCGTCCAGCGTCCAGAGGCGGATCGCGTCGTCTTCATGCAGCGTGGTACCTGCCGTCTCAAAAGCAGGCGCCTTGGCGCCGAGCACGTCTTCGGGGAAGAACTGGCGCTCATAGACCGGCAGCTTGCGGCGCGGGATGAATTTTTGGGCCGAGGCGCTCCACGAGCCTTCGGCCGTGTGCACGCCACCGGCGTCGGCCACCGGGCCCTTGAACACCCAATCCGGCAGCGGCGCTTTGGACAGCGCCTTGCCGGCGTCAATGTCTTCCTGGATCCAGGTGGCGACCTGCTTCCAGCCGGCCTGTTGCCACAACTCGAAGGGGCCTTGCTTGGAACCAAAACCCCAGCGCATGGCGAAGTCGATGTCGCGCGCGGTTTCGGCAATGGTTTCAAGGTGCACGGCAGCGTAGTGGAACTGGTCGCGCAGGATGGCCCAGAGGAAACGCGCTTCCGCGCCTTCGGCTTCGCGCAAGAGTTTGAGGCGCTCGCCCGCAGGTTTTTTCAGCATGCGGCCGACGACTTCATTGGCCTTGGCGCCGGCGGGCACGTATTCCATGCTCTCGGGGTCCAGGCGCAGGATGTCGCGGCCCTGTTTTTTGTAGAAGCCGGCGCCGGTCTTCTGGCCCAGGCTTTTCGACTCGAGCAGCTTGGCCAGCACAGGCGGCGTGCCGTAGACGTCGGAGAACGGATCTTCCACCTTGCCGGGGCCAAGGTTGTCTTGCAGCGTCTTGATGACGTGGGCCATGGTGTCCAGGCCCACCACGTCGGCGGTGCGGAAGGTGCCGGAGCTCGCGCGGCCCAGCTTCTTGCCGGTCAGGTCGTCGACCACGTCGTAGCTGAGCTTGAAGGTCTCGGCTTCCTTGATGGTGGCCAGCATGCTGGCAATGCCCACGCGGTTGGCGATGAAGTTGGGCGTGTCGTGGGCACGGATCACGCCCTTTCCCAGCGCGCTGGTGACAAACGCTTCCAGGTCGTCCAGCACCTTGGGTTCGGTGGTCGGCGTGTTGATCAGCTCCACCAGCGTCATGTAGCGCGGCGGGTTGAAGAAGTGAATGCCGCAAAAGCGCGGCTTGATGGATTCAGGCAGCGCCTCGCTGAGCTTGGTGATCGACAGGCCCGAGGTGTTGCTGGCCACGATGGCGCCTTCGGCAATGAAGGGCGCGATCTTGTGGTACAGGTCGGTCTTCCAGTCCATGCGCTCGGCAATCGCCTCGATGATGAGGTCGCACTCCCTGAGCAGCTCCATGTTCTCTTCGTAGTTGGCCTGCTGGATCAGCGCCGCGTCTTCGGGCACACCCAGCGGCGCTGGCTTGAGCTTCTTGAGGCCTTCGACCGCCTTGATGACGATACCGTTCTTCGGGCCGTCCTTGGCCGCAAGGTCGAACAGTACCACCG
>NZ_JBFUCA010000081.1:0-11793 GCF_056405475.1 Polaromonas sp. P1_G4 | reverse complement strand
GGCCCGTGATGGTGTCCAGCGGTGTCTGGCCGGCGTGTTCCTTGCCGGCCGTGCGCACGGCCTTTTCCAGGTCAAAGCGCAGCAGCATGGACTTGCCCACCGTAAAGGGGGTTTTGGTGTGCAACGACTGCGCCAGCTCGGCCACCGTGTCGCCATTGGCCGAGAGCGTGGTTTCACCCGACGCTTTGCCTGCAACGACAGACCGGCGATTGAAAGCAGCCAACGCGCTTTCAACTTCGATATCGCGGGGCTGCAGGGTGCCTTCGAGATGCATGCGCCCGTTGGCACGAAACTCGAGCCGGACTTCCCCATCGGCCGTGCCGCCGCCCACGCGGATGCGTGTGTCCCAGCGGTCTTCCTGGCCCTGACGCGCCAGGCTCAGCTGGGTGGTGGGCTCGACATTGGGGCGCCTCAGCACGGCCTTGCGCGGGCGCCACGCGGGGTCGAAATCAACCTCGCCGTCATACACTACAGAGATGCCGCGCCGCGAGATCCAGGTCACGTCGCGAAACACAAAACGCGCCAGCGGCAGTTCATCGCCAGCCATCTCGTCTTTTTTTTCTCGCTGTTTCCCCAGCCCGCGCAGCGACAGCTGGGGCACCACGGCGCCTTCCAGGTCGGCACGGTCAATTTTCACGCGGCGTTGCCACAGGGCGAAGAGGTCCGGGTAGACGGTGAGTTTTTTAATAAGGATCGGCTGGGGCTGTTCCGTGCGGGCCTCTTCAATCACCACCGCCGGCGAAGGCAGCAAACGCCAGTGCAATGCACCGACACGGACCTTGACGCCCAATTGCGCCTCCAGCTCGGTGGCGGCGCGCTGCGCGAGTTCCTCGTCACTCGGCAACAGCCGAAGTGCGGCAAACCACAGCAAGCCGAGGGCCAGTGCGACACCCAGCAGCCCTGCCAGCCATTTGTTCGAACGTGTCATCGGACCGATGGAGCCGGGCAGCCCCGGTTCCGGTAATCCAGGTTCATGTAGTCCGTGCAGTCCGTGTGCGTGTGGTCCGTGTGTCTCATACGGCCAGCTTAAGCCCGGCCGCCGCTGCAGCCTACGCGACAAGGTGCCCAAGCGCTGTAGGCCGCAACCTTATAGTGAGGGGTATCAGCCCTGTGAGAACCTTCATGCGCATCTGGAAACAGCCCATCTCCGTCGAACTGCTCACGCACCACAACGCCGACAGTGCGGTCACCCATCTGGGCATCGAATTCCTGGAGGTGGGTGACGACTTCATCCGCGCCCGCGTGCCGGTGGACCGCCGCACGGTACAACCCTATGGCTTGCTGCATGGCGGCGTATCGGTGGTGCTGGCGGAGACCCTGGGCTCTTGCGGCGCGGCCTTTGCGGCACCCGAAGGGCACCGCGCTGTCGGGCTGGACATCAATGCCAATCACCTCAAGGGCGTCACCAGCGGCTGGGTCACCGGTACCACGCGGCCCGTGCACATTGGACGCAGTACGCAGGTGTGGCAGATCGAGCTCACCAATGACGCGGGCGAACTGACCTGTGTCTCGCGCATCACGATGGCGATGCTGCGGCCGGGGTGATGGCGCATTGCCATTGATGGCTGTAACGGCTTCGTTACGAATAGCAACAATTTCTCTGCGCCAGATATTAGTCATGCAGTGGGCCTGAACCTGGTGCACTATCGCGGTCGTGGTCAGCGACGCTTTTCAGGCTTTTCACCGGGTTTTCGCCCGGAAAGCCGCGCTACAAGCCACATCCGGGTCTTGTCGGTCAACGCCAACTCCATATTTTTTTTATCTTAAGGCGTGCTCTGAATCGTATTTGATCTTATGTTGCCCCGTCCGTATTGTTCGCCACAACTAGGTTGAAAGCTAACAAATGGACACAAGTAATGTAAGTCGATGGGCCACAGCGCTGCTGGCAGCCGTCCTGTGCGGCGCAGGACACGCACAGATTTTGATCGGCCAGACAGCCGGTTTCACGGGTCCCGTGGCCGCGGGCGTCAAGGAAAACACCGAAGGTGCGCGCCTGTGGCTGGATGCGGTGAACGCCCGGGGCGGGATCGCAGGCCGGCAACTGGAGCTGGTGTCACTGGACGACAAGTTCGACCCCAAGCTCGCCGGCGAGAACGCGCAAAAGCTGGCCGAGCGCGGCGCCGTCGCCTTGTTCCTGACGCGCGGCACGCCCCCCACCGAAGCCGTGTTGCCCGTACTGTTAGCCAACCATATGCCGCTGGTCGGCCCCTCCACGGGCGCGATGATCCTGCACCAGCCGGTCAACCGCTATGTCTTCAATGTGCGCGCAACCTACCAGCGCGAGGCCGAGAAGGCCATCGAGCACCTGCACACGCTGGGCATCCAGCGTATCGCTGTGGTGCATGCGGACGACTCCTTCGGCCGTGACGGGCTGGAGGGAGCCAACAAGGGCTTTACGCAGGCGAAGCTGAAGCCCACCAATATCCTGAAAGCGGACCGCAGCAAGCCCGACTACAACCAGCTTGTTCCACCCATTCTGGCAAGCGATGCGCAAGCCGTGCTCTGGATCGGCTCGAGCAACGCCGTGGCGGATGGGGTGCGGGCCCTGCGCGCCGCCAAGTCGTCCGTGCGCGTGGTCACCTTGTCCAACAACGCATCGGCGGGCTTCATCAAGGCGCTGGGGGAGTATTCACGCGGCGTCATCGTCACGCAGGTCTACCCGGCGGAGCGCTCCTATGCCTACACGATGGTGCAGGAAGCCAACGACCTGGCCAAAGCCAAGGGGATAGCGCTGTCGCCGGCCATGCTGGAAGGCTATGCCGCTGCCAAGGTGCTGGTGGAGGGCCTGCGGCGCGCGGGCAAGAACCCGACGCGGGAGACGCTGCAGGCGGCCCTGGAAGGCATGAAACGCTTCGACCTGGGCGGGCTGGAGGTGAGCTTCAGCCCCGACGACCACACGGGGCTGGACTTCGCGGACCTCTCCATCGTGAGCCTCGAGGGCCGCTTCGTGCGTTGACATGCGCTGACGTTCAGCTGCATCAAGGCCCTCCACATGAGAAGACCACCATGGCATGGATGAAGTCGCTGCACAGCCGGCCGCATGAAAGTGCGCTGGAGCCATCGACGCTGGACCTGGACCAGCTGCGCCATCAGCTCCACGATGCGCTGCAACGGTGCGAGGGACCCATGTGCGAACGCATGCGCTGGCGTATCGACGAGGCGCACACCGCACAGCACCTTTGGCAGCTGCGGGGAGAGATATTCCAGCTGATAGCCCGCCAGTTCTATCAGGAAGAGGCAGCGCGGCGCATCAATGCGCTGCTGCCCGCCTTCTCCGGCTGGCTACCGGCGCACATGCTGACGCGGGTCTAGAAGCGCCATTTTTTTGGCCAGAACCCGACGGCAACTTGAGATCGAGGTGTTTTAGTGCTGCAACGCTTGATGATCGCGCGCAATTAGCTATCTTATTGATAGCAAAACCGCCGACTCCAACCGCACCCGAACGGGACCTGTTTACAGACAACGGCTGGCCGGCATGGCTGCAGTTCACGCGGGAACACCGCGCTGGCCGTTGTTGTTATTTCGTACCGGCGGCCTGTGCCATGCGTTCGCTCTTCCAGTACACGTCGTCACCGCCATTCATGCGGTTGAGCACGCGCGACAGAACGAAGAGCAGATCGCTCAGGCGGTTGAGGTAGTGGCGCGGCGACTCCTTGACCGGTTCGACCGCACCCAGCGCGACCACCGATCGTTCGGCACGGCGCGCCACCGTGCGGCACACATGCGCAAGCGACGCGGCACGCGAGCCCGCCGGCAAGATAAATTCCGCCAGGCGCGGCAGTTTCGCGTTGTGTTCGGCCAGTGCGTCGTCCAGCAGCGCCACGGCTTCGGGCTTGAGCAGTTCAAAGCCGGGAATGGAGAGTTCGCCGCCCAGGTTGAAGAGCTGGTGCTGCACCTCCACCAGCAGGTCGCGCACGCCCGGGGGCAGCTCTTCGCACAACAACACACCAATGTGCGAGTTCAATTCATCGACATCGCCCATGGCATGCACACGCAGGCTGTCCTTGGACACACGCGTGTTATCGCCCAGGCCGGTGGTGCCGTTATCGCCGGTGCGCGTTGCGATCTGTGAGAGTCTGTTGGCCATGGTCTGAGACGCGGTGAAGCGCGGTGAAAGTGCATGAAGCCCAAGCGTTACGCCGGGCAAGAAAATGTGTCGTCGTACGCCATCATGTGAGTGAGGAAACACCCTGCAAAACTGCTGGCCGCAACGGGCAGGCTGGGTTGCAATGGCTGCTTGTCCACTCTTTGAAAGACTCTTCGCATGACCATGCACACGACAGCAACACAGCATCCAAAACATTCTATTCCCGGCTTCGAGTTGCGCAGCGTGCTTTTGGTGGCGGCACTGGCTATGGGCGCTGCTGGCGCCGTGCGGGCCCAAACCGCTCCTCCCTCACCTGCAAGCCCCACCAGCCCGCCCTCCCAGATGGCGCCTTCCGGCACGCCGGGCGCCGTACCGCAAAACCGCACCACCAGCAAGGACGTCGAGGCGGCTTTCGGCCGTGCGGATACCAACAAGGACGGCAAGCTTGATCGCCAGGAAGCCGAGCACCTGCCGGCCGTGGCACAGCGTTTCGAGCAGATCGATACCAACCACGACACCTTTATCTCGCTGGCCGAGCTCACCAAGGCGGCCACCGGCTCCTGACAGTCCCTGATGGCCCCTTGAGGGGGCGGCCTGCTTTGTCTCCCCCGCTTCATGCGGGCGCTCCAGCGGTCATGGCTGGGCCTCCGGCCTCGTTGGCGCAAACGGCGCGCACGTCGTAAACTGTGCCACCGACCCGGAGACACCATGAACGCCCCCCTGCCCACGCACCTGCTTCCCGAAATCTGCCAGCGCGAAACTCCTGCCGCGCTGATTGACGCGCTGAAAGCCCGCTTTGCCGAGCGCTGCTCAACCGCCCTGGTAGTGCGCGAGCAGCATGGCCGCGACGAATCCTCCTTTGCCGCACCGCCGCCTTCGGCCGTGGTGTTTGCCGAAAGCACGCAGGACGTGGCAGATGCGGTCAAGCTCGCCGCCCAGTTCAACGTGCCCGTGATCCCCTTTGGTGTGGGCACGTCGCTTGAAGGCCATCTGCTGGCCGTGCAGGGCGGCATCAGCATCGACGTGAGCCGCATGAACAAGGTGCTGTCCATCAATGCCGAAGACCTGACCGTTACCGTGCAGGCGGGCGTGACGCGCAAGCAGCTCAATGAAGAGGTCAAAAGCACGGGCCTCTTCTTCCCCATCGACCCAGGCGCCGACGCGACCCTGGGCGGCATGAGCGCCACGCGCGCCAGCGGCACGAATGCGGTGCGCTACGGCACCATGCGCGAGAACGTGCTGGCACTGGAAGTCGTCACCGCAGACGGCAGCGTCATCCGCACCGGCACGCGCGCCAAGAAATCATCGGCGGGCTACGACCTCACGCGCCTGATGGTGGGCAGCGAAGGCACGCTGGGCGTGATCACCGAAGTCACCGTCAGGCTGTACCCCCTGCCTGAAGCCATCTCCGCTGCGGTGTGCTCCTTTCCGAGCATCGAAGCTGCCGTGCGCACCACCATCGAGATCATCCAGCTGGGGGTTCCGATTGCGCGCGTCGAGCTGATCGACCACAACACGGTGCGCATGGTCAATGCACACTCCAAGCTCACGCTGCGCGAAGAGCCCATGCTGCTGATGGAGTTTCACGGCTCACCCGCCAGCGTGAAAGAGCAGGCCGAGCTGGTGCAGGAGCTCGCCAGCGGCCACGGCGGCAACGCGTTTGAATGGGCCAGCACGCCGGAAGAGCGCACGCGCCTCTGGACCGCCCGTCACAACGCCTACTTCGCGGCCATCCAGTCGCGGCCCGGCTGCCGCGCGATTTCCACCGACACCTGCGTGCCGATTTCGCGCCTGGCCGATTGCCTGCTGGAGTCGGTGGCCGAAGTCGATGCCAGCGGCATTCCTTATTTCCTCGTCGGCCATGTGGGCGACGGCAATTTCCACTTCGGCTATTTGATCGACCCGACGATTCCCAAGGAGCGCGAAGTAGCCGAAGCACTGAACCACAAGCTGGTCACCCGCGCGCTGGCGCTTGAAGGCACCTGCACGGGCGAGCATGGCGTTGGCCTGCACAAGATGGATTTCCTGGTAACCGAAGCCGGTGACGGCGCGGTCGACATGATGCGCACCATCAAGCGTGCGCTCGACCCGAAGAACATCATGAACCCGGGCAAGATTTTCTCGMTGTGAAGCGAGCTCTACTGCGCGTTTGCAGTGCGATCTATAACCACCCCCGTCCGGGCTCACTTCGTGTAGCCCGTTCCCCCCTCGAGGGGGCGGCGCCTTGGGCCGGCGAAGCCGGACCCTCGGCCCCCACTGGTGAATACCCCCACTGAATACGCCCTGAATCTTCGAGCCAGCATGAGCCGCGGAACCGGCTTTGCCGGGCCGCAGGCACCGTCCCCTGCAAGAGGAAAAGGGCTACACGCAGTGAGCCCGATAGGGGTGTGCCAATTTTCGGCTTTGCCGGGCCGCAGGCGGGCGGCCCCSGAGGGGCTGGAGCCCGCGGCTCCAAGCCTGCCTGCGCAGGCTTGGACGGGCGACAGAGGCGAAGCGTCTCGCGAGCCGCGGCCTGCAAGGCCTCGGGAGCTACACGAAGTGAGCGACCGTGGGGGCTCAATTACTTCTGGATATCACTCATCTTGCAGCCCTTGGCCAGGAACATGCTGGTGAGATGTTCCTTGCGGCCCTGTGCCTGTTGGCCCTGCAATGCAACGGCCTGTTGCTGCGCGGTTGCGGCCTGCTGCTGGGCGACGCCGTTATTGGCGGCCTGTTGGGCCGTATTGCCTGCCAGCTGCTGCACGATGCCGCCAAACATGCCGCCCAGGCCGCCGCCGAATCCGCCAAAGCCGCCGGCGTTCTGCGCCGCTGCATTGGCCGCTGCGGAGGCCAGTGCAGTTTGCACCACCGCTCCTGCTACCTGACTCCCTGCATCTGCGGGGGCTACAGCGGCCGGTGCCGCGGTGTACTGGGCGGCGCGCGTGACCACGCTGTCCATCTGTCCGATCTCGCCATAGATCTGCTGACACGAGAGGTCGTTGTCCGTCATCTTTACGCGCTCGATGGTTTGCGCAGATGCGGCGGCAGCCACCAGGAAAAGCGCCAGTGCGGCGGCAAGGGAGTGTTGTTTCATGACCGGTCCTGCAATGGGTAAGGTTGATGGAGGTTGGGGGAAAACGCGGGTAAAAAATTTCGGGGCTACTTCTGCACTTCCGAGAGCTTGCAGCCCCTGGACAGGAACAAACCAGTCAGGTGGTCTTTGCGCGCCCTGGCCTGGACCCCCAGGCCGCCACCAGCCCCCTGAGCCGGCGCCGTGGCGGATACTGCAGCTGCGGCACCGGTGCCCGCCAGCAAGGAGCCCAGCATCCCTGCGCCCAGCGCACCGGCGATGCCGCTGGGCTGCGCGGGCGATGGCGCGGCGGAATTGCGCCCGTTTTGCTGGGCCGCTGCCATGTTGTTGGCGATTTGCTGCTGGTACTGGGCCGATAGCCCTTGCTGCGTGGCCAGCGCGGCGGTCGGCGCATGCATTTGCGCCAGCGTGAGCGCGCCACCGGGCATGGCGGCCGCGGGCGCTGCGCTGAGAACCGGCAGGCCCGGGCCAGCCAGGGCCATGGTGGTGTCCATCTGCTGCGCCTCGGCGTACATCTGCTGGCAGCTGAGGTCGTTGTCCGTGAGCTTGACGCGCTCAATGGTTTGCTGCGCCTTTGCGGCCTGAGGCGCCAGGGCCATCACCACCGCAAGGGTGGCGCAGGCGCCAAGGCCGGCAAACCCCTCTCGCCAGCCTGGCTTGAACCAGTCTGTTATGTCCGAGACGGTGGTAACGCCGAACCGGGCCAGGTGAGCGCTGCGGAAAGAACGGTTCGCCAGGTAATTCATACGCAAACACAMAAATAATTACATGTAGTAACAATAAGCATGTGGGCGCCAGCCGTCACCCGCTTTCTGGAGAAAGCCGTGTAAGAGTCACAAAAGTCGTGAATTAGTTCACATCTTGAGTATCACCGACCGATTCACCGGCGAAAAATAACCCAAACAGTCTACTTGTTGCCGCGCAAGCGCTCGATCAATCCGTTGAGCTCGTCCATCGAAGCGAACTGGATGGCCACCTCGCCCATGTCTTCGCGCCGGCCGTTGCGCTTGACCTGCTTTTTGATGCGCACTTCCACATTGGCCATCAGCAGGTCGGCGAGTTCTTCTTCCACACGGCGTGTGTCGCGGGACTTTTCCTTGGTGGCTTTTTGCGGCTTTAGCGAAAACTCGGCGCTGAGTTTTTTGACCAGGCTTTCGGCCTCGCGCACCGACATTTTTTTGGCCGAGATCTGGTTGGCCGCGGTGATCTGCGCGGCACGGTCCAGGCCCAGCAAGGCCCGCGCATGGCCCATGTCCAGGTCGCCCGCCATCAGCATCGYTTGCACCGGATCAGCCAAATTCAAAAGCCGCAGCAGGTTGGAAGCAGCGCTGCGCGAGCGGCCGACGGCCTGCGCGGCGAGCTCGTGCGTGAGGCCGAATTCCTTGACCAGGCGCTGCAGGCCGTGGGCCTCTTCGAGTGGGTTGAGGTCTTCGCGCTGGATGTTTTCGATCAGCGACATCGCGGCGGCCGACTCRTCGGGCACGTCGCGCACCAGCACCGGCACCTCGTCCAGCCCGGCCAGCCTGGCCGCACGAAAGCGCCGTTCGCCGGCGATGATTTCGTACTTGCCGTCGTTGGCGCCGCTGGTCAGCCGGCGGACCAGGATGGGCTGCATGATGCCCTGCACCTTGATGGACTCGGCCAGCTCGTAGAGCGCGCCTTCGTCCATGCGGGTGCGCGGCTGGTACTGGCCGGCGACCATGTCACTGAGGCGCAGCGAGGCCGGCAGGCCCGGGCTGTTGGCTGTGCTGCTGGCGTTCTCCGCGTCCGTCGCGCTTTCGCTGACCTTGGGGCCGAGCAGTGCTTCGAGCCCGCGGCCCAGGCCTTTGGGTTTTTTGGTGACCATGGTTTTATCTTTCTTTCAATTCGTCATTGCGAGCCGGGCGTGAGGTCCCCGCCCAGAGATTGCAGCACGCCGCGCCAGAGGGCGTCGCGCTCTTCATAAGGTTGTGCATCCTGTTTGCCGCTGGCCTGTTCCCACACCGAGGTGAGCACCATCACAATGCCGGTGGACGGCTGCACATACACCGTCTGGCCGTGGATGCCCTGCATGGCAAAAGTGCGTGCCCGCAGCGGCATGAGCCAGAACTGGTAGCCATAACCAAAGTAAGGCGTGGCCTTGCGCGGCTTGAACGCAGGCGGCTGGCGCGCCGGATCCGTGGCGTCCAGCAGGTAGTCCAGCGGCAAGACCTGCAATGCGCCGGGTTTGCCGGTCGCCTTGTCGATGGCACGGCCGTCATTGGCCAGCAACTGGCCCAGCCGCGCCCAGTCGCGCAGGGTGGCGTTGAAGGCGCCGTAGGATTGCTCCTGCCCGTCGGCGGAGATGCGCCAGAAGGCATCATGTTCGGCGCCCATGGGCTTCCACAGCCACTCGGTGGTGAGCTCGGACATGTTCTTGCCGATGGCGGCCACCACCACGCGGCCCAACACGTCGGTCTCGGAGCCGGCATAAACGAATTTTTCACCGGCCGGCGAATGCCGGTCAGTGATGGACTTGAGCACATCCAGCGGCATGCCGGCGCCCGGCGTTCCGGCAGAAGCGCGGGCGAGCCGGGCAATATCGTCCTTGCCGTCATAGCGTTCGGTAAACGTCAGGCCCGAACTCATGCGCAGCAGCTGGCGAATTGTGGTGGCGCCATAGGGGCTGCCGGCAAGGTCTTTGGCGTATTTCTCGGCGGGGTCGTCAAGCGAAGCGATCAGCCCCAGCGAGAGCGCCTTGCCGACCAGCAGCGAGGTCACGCTCTTGGCCATGGAGAAGGACAAAAAGCGCGCGTCATCCTTGCGGCCGTAGCGGTAGTGCTCGGCGATGATCTCGCCGTTTTTCAGGATCAGCAGGCCGGTGGCGCGCTGGCGGTCCAGGTAGTCGGCCAGCGTGTAGTTCGTGTTTTTGTAGCGGTAGCTGACCGCCGCCGGGCTGGCTGCGCGCGGCAAGGGGCTGGCCTCGGCCGGGTGCCCGACCACGCGGGTCCGCACCCCGGGCACTTTGTCGAGCGCTGACCAGGAGCCAACGCGGTAAGGGTTGAGCTGCCAGTTGTTCACGTTGCCCAGCGGATAATTTTGCGATTTTCCAAGCAGCTCTTCATCCGGCTCGGCATGCAGAGAACCACTCGCCCATATCGCCAGCACTATCAGGGCGAGTTGCAGGTAGCGCGCGCGTTGGTAAAAAAATGAGGTCATGGGCCAGGGGTGATGCCGGGTGAAGGTTCAATGGCCGGTGAAGTCAGCTCCTTGAGCTGCAGCAGCCGCAGGTACGCTTCGGGCCAGCCGCCCAGGCCGCTCTCGGCATTCAGGTGCCCGCAAGGTCCGGCGTCCACAAAGGTAGAGCCCCACGCGGCCGCGAATTGCCGCGCCCGCTGGATCGCGCAGAAAGGATCGTCACTGCTGGCAAACAGCGCGCTCTCAAACGGCAGTTTGTTCAGCGGCGCTGGCGACCAGCTGGGCAGCAGCTCGCGCACGTCCTCGCGGTCAATGTCGGGTGGAGCCACCAGCAGCGCGGCTTTGACGCGGTGAATGTTCCTGGAGTGGCTGGCCCAGGCCGCCACCAGCATGCAGCCCAGGCTGTGCGCCACCAGCACCGCTGGTTCGTCGCAGGACAGTAGCACCTCTTCCAGGCGCGCCGTCCAGTCGCCGCGCAGCGGGTGCATCCAGCTGTGCTGCTCCACGCGGGTGTAGCCGTCGGCCTCCTCCCACAGCGTTTGCCAATGGCCGGGGCCGCTGTTTTTCCAGCCGGGAAGAATGAGGACGTTGTCGGGTTTCATGTCGAAAGAAGATTGTTTGCTATGATTTTTATAGCTGCTGGCGCAAGCCCCCATTGGGCCACAGGCACTATTGGCATATAAAACTGCACCCTGGCGCGGTCACATTGCCTTGATGCGGTCCACCATTTCTTCGGCAAACGTGACGAAAGCCTGCGCGCCCCTGGAGGCCGGGTCAAACACCACGCCGGGCAGGCCGTAGCTGGGTGCTTCGGCCAGGCGCACGTTGCGCGGGATCACCGTGTTGAACACCTTGTCGGAAAAGTGTTCCTTGAGCTGGTCGCTCACCTGCTGCTGCAATGTGATGCGTGGGTCGAACATTACGCGCAAGAGGCCGATGATCTGCAGGTCTTTGTTGAGGTTGGCGTGCACCTGCTTGATGGTGTTGACGAGATCGGTCAGGCCTTCGAGCGCAAAGTATTCACACTGCATCGGCACGATCACGCCGTGTGCGCAACACAGGCCGTTGAGCGTCAGCATGCTGAGCGACGGCGGGCAGTCGATCAGCACGAAGTCGTACTGGCTGTCGACCTCGGCCAGCGCCAGCTTGAGGCGCTTTTCGCGGCGCTCGACATCCACCAGTTCGACCTCGGCGCCGGCCAGTTCGCGATTCGCGCCCAACACGTCGTAGCCGCACTTTTCACTGTGCACGCGCGCCTCGACCACCGAAGCCGATTCCAGCAGCACGTCGTACACCGTCATTTCCAGCTTGCGTTTGTCGACGCCCGAACCCATGGTGGCATTGCCCTGCGGATCCAGGTCGATCATCAGCACACGCTGGCCGACTTTGGCCAGGCCCGCGGCCAGGTTCACCGTCGTTGTTGTCTTCCCTACCCCACCCTTTTGGTTGGCTACGCAGAATATTTTGGCCATGTGTGCTT
>NZ_JBFUCA010000080.1:0-11818 GCF_056405475.1 Polaromonas sp. P1_G4 | reverse complement strand
GCGCCTGCTGCGCCTCCTGCAATTCCAGCAGGCTGCGGTTGAGCCGCTCCAGTGCGCCGCGAACGGCGCGGGGCGCGGTGGCGTGCACCTGTTGGAGCTGCGCCTGGCTCAGCGTGGCTGAGTACATCTTGCGCGCACGTTCCACCAGGTTGTGCGCTTCGTCCACCAGCACGCCTACGCGCCACTGGTTGCCCACGGCCTGGCCGTGCAGCAGCGCGCTGGTGTCGAAGTAATAGTTGTAGTCGCCCACCACCACATCCGACCAGGTGACCAGTTCCTGGCTCAGGTAGTAAGGGCACACATGATGGGCCAGCGCCAGTTCACGCAGCGCTGCTTTATCGAGCGGGCCTTGTGCGGCGGCATGCTGCACTGCAGCGCTGCGCGCCTGGGGCAGCCGGTCGTAAAAGCCCTTGGCCAACGGGCAGGCGTCGCCGTGGCAGGCCTTGTCCGGGTGTTCACAGGCCTTGTCACGCGCCACCAGCTCCAGCACGCGCAGCGGCAGGGCCGCCGTGCTGTCTTTGATGCGGTCCAGCGCGTCGAGCGCCAGCCTGCGGCCCGGCGTTTTGGCCGCCAGAAAAAACAGCTTGTCGAGTTGCTTTTTCGGCACAGCCTTGAGCAGCGGGAACACCGTGCCAATGGTTTTGCCGATGCCTGTGGGCGCCTGTGCCATCAGGCAGGTGCCGGCCTGGGCTGTTTTGTAAACCGCTTCGGCCAGTTCACGCTGACCCGGCCTGAATGCAGGGTGCGGAAATGCCAGCGTGGCGAGCGCAGCATCACGCGCCTGGCGGTGTGCTAGCTCCTGGTTGGCCCAGGCCAGGAAGCGCTCGCACTGCGTTTCAAAGTACTCCTTGAGCGACGCGGCGGAGAAATGTTCGGTCAGCGGTGTTTCCTGTGTGCTGGCCACGTCAAAGTACACCAGTGTCAGGTTGACGTCCTGCAGCTTTTTGGCTTCGCAAAGCAGCCAGCCGTAAATCTTCAGCTGTGCCCAGTGCAGGTGCCGGCGGTTGTCGGCCATGGCGTGCAGGTCGCCCCGGAAAGTTTTGACCTCTTCAAGCTGGTTGCGTTCAGGGTCGTAGCCGTCGGCACGGCCGCGCACCTTCAGGGTCTTGTACTCGCCCTCCAGGCTGACTTCGGCCTGATAGGACTCTGAAGACTCTGCACGGCGCGATGCCACCATGGCGTGCCCGGCCATGCCTTCCGGTGCGGAGGGTGACGGCGTAAAGCGCAGGTCCAGGTCGCCATGCTTGGCCGTGAACTCGCACAGGGCCCGGACAGCCACAAGGTATTTCAATCGGTAGTCGCTCTCTGAGTCACGTGAACAGGGGAAGGGTTCATGGTAGCGCAGGCGCCGGGCGCCGCCTCCCAAAATCAGCCCAAATAACCCGAATTGTCCGAATTGTTCTTCCCATGGAAAAAGAACATTCCCCGGGCCACCATTTACTGCTGCGCTGTAGCCGTCTACATTGCATGAACGGGCAACAAAAGCGGGGCTGAACGGCTTTGCAGCCCGCAACGACCCTCGCAGAAAGTAACGCGACTCCATGGAACAGATCATTGTGTGGCTCGAGCACTACGGGCTCGCCGCCGTTTTCCTGAATGTCGGGCTGGAACAGCTCGGCTTGCCGATCCCGGCCTATCCGGTATTGATCCTCACCGGCGCATTGAGCTTTAACGGCCAATACTCCGCAGCAGGCCTCATTTTCACCGCCGTACTGGCTTGCCTGGCCGCGGACAGCGTCTGGTACTGGGCCGGTCACCGCTACGGCAGCCGCGTGCTCAAAACGCTTTGCCGCATTTCCCTGTCGCCCGACTCCTGCGTGCGGCAAACCGAATCCATCTTCACGCGCTGGGGTGTCAAGTCGCTCATCCTGGCGAAGTTCATTCCCGGGTTTGCTTCGCTCGCCACAGCGCTGGCCGGACGCACCGGCATTCCCTTCGGCCGCTTTCTGGTTTTTGATGCGCTGGGCGCAACGCTTTACGCCGGTGCCGGCGTGGGGATCGGCATGATTTTTCATGACGCGGTGGCCGACGTGCTGGCCATTTTCGAGCAGATGGGACGCATCGGGCTGATGGTGCTGCTGGCTGCATTTGCGCTCTTTCTGTTGCACAAATGGTGGCAGCGGCAGCGCTTTTATCGGCAGCTGCGCATGGCCCGCATTTCACCGCAGGAGCTGCTGCAGCTCACGCAGCAGAACAAGCCTGCCGTTATCCTGGACGTGCGCACGGAGCTGGCGCGTGCCGGTGGCGGCATTATTCCGGGAGCGCTGGTCTGGTCGGACCTGGACCGTACCCGTGCATCGCTTGATATCCCGCACGATGTCGCCGTGGTCGTTTATTGCGCTTGCCCCAACGATGCTTCTGCAGCCCTGGTGGCCAAGCGCCTGATGGCGGCCGGGTTCAGCAATGTCAGGCCGTTGCATGGCGGCATCGACGCCTGGCAAGCGGCCGGGCTGGCACTGGAATACCCCCAGACTGCCTGAATGGAGTGATGGTAATAATTGCCAAATACCGAACGGCAATTCGTGTAATTCCGAGGACCTATTGATTGCTATAAGAGGAGGTCTTAAGTATGCAAAAACCAGGCCAATCTAATGGAAGGCACGGTCAAAAGAAATCAGGGTGTTGTCCTATAGCGCAATTAAATGCAGCATTACACACTTGCAGTGCGGCAGCTACAGAAAGCGGGGCCTCGATGGAGCCGCGCACCTTTGCAAAGAAAGTCACCACCGGCGGATGAACCCCAGTTTGCCAAGCGCATTCACCGCAGTCCACCGTGAGCCTGGCCTGATGGGTGCGCCCATGCCCCTGCCGCATCGGCCCGGCACGGTTACCCGTCAGGTGCCGCGATGAAACGCGACGAGACGGCAGAGCAATCCCAGCAGCGCATGCAGGCTGAAGCGCTTGCGCTGGCAGCCGCCAATGATGCGTTGAAGCTTGAGATCGTTGAGCAGCAGCGACTGGTCGAATCGCTCAGGGACGACATCAGCAGCTTGCGCAGCCTCGCCACCGTCTCGGCAGACTGGTACTGGGAGCAGGACGCGGAGTACCGTTTTACTGACTTCACGGCCGAGTACAGCAGCAAGTCACAAGATAAGGATCTCGACAGTTCCGTCGGCAAATGCCGCTGGGAACTGCCTGGCGCCCTGCCGGTCACCATGTCATGGGAAGACCACCGCGCCGTGCTGGCGGAACGCAAGCCCTTTCGCGATTTCGAATACATACGCGTGCTGGAGGATGGCGTCGCGCATTATTTTTCCATCAGCGGCGTGCCGGTGTTCAACAAGCATCAGGAGTTCATGGGTTATCGGGGTATTACGCGCGATGTCACGGCCAGCAGGCGCGCGGAGGAAAAAGAACGCAAAGTCGCCCGCCTGCTCGACGACATCGTTGAAAACATTCCGATCGCCATGAACCTGAAAGCCGTCACGGACCACCGTTATGTCGCATGGAATCGCGCGGCGGAAGAGCTTTATGGTTTCACTCGGGCGGAAGCGCTGGGCCATACCGTCCATGATCTGTGGCCCAAGGCCCATGCCCACAACATGCATGCCTCGGATCTCGCCCTGATCGCTGCCGGAAAGATGCAGGAATTCCCCGACCGCCTTGTCCAGACCAAGCACAAGGGCGTCATCCGTGTGCACATGCGCAAGGTTCCGCTGAAAGATTCCAGTGGTGTGGTGACACACGTCCTTGTTACGGCGGAGGACATCACCCAGCAGCTGGCGGACGAAGAGCGCTTGCGCAGCAGCGAACAGCAGTTCCGCAGCCTGACCAGTCTTTCGTCCGACTGGTACTGGGAAACCGATGCCAATTTCCGCTTCACCAAGCTGTCCGGCGGCCAGACGGAAGAAGCCAGGCGCGCCATCAGTGAGCACATCGGTAAAACACGCTGGGAGATCGACCACAGCCAGGCCAACCAGGAGATGTGGGCCCGCCATCGCGCTCTGCTGGAGCGCCACGAAGTCTTCCGCAACTTTGAATACGAACGCGTAGAAAAAGACGGCAAGCGCGTGACCTTGTCCATCAGCGGAGAGCCGATGGTGGACGCCAAAGGCCGCTTCACCGGCTATCGGGGCGTGGGCAGCGACATCACCGCGCGGCTGGAGGCCGAGGCCAAACTGCGCCGCAGCGAAGAGCGCTTTCGCAGCCTCACCGGTCTTTCGTCCGACTGGTACTGGGAACAGGACACAAACTTCCGCAACGTTTTTGTCTCCAATGATCCGCAACGCTTCGCCCTGGGAACCCAGGTCATTGGAGAGGGGCAATGCCGATGGGACCTCCCCAACTCCACACCGCTTGTCGGCACATGGGAAGAGCACAAGGCGGTGTTACAGGCGCATTTGCCGTTCCGCAATTTTGAATACCGGCTGACCAAGGAGGATGGGAGCGTCATTTACCGAAGCGTCAGCGGGGAACCGGTGTTTGGCGACGATGGAACCTTTGCGGGTTATCGGGGTGTGGGTGCCGACATCACGTCACGCAAGGAAGTGGAGATCGCGCTGCGGGTCGGCGAGGCCCGCTTCCGGGCGGTTGTGGGTGCGCTGGCCGAAGGCGTGATCCTGCGGGACGCCCAGGGGCATATTGTTGATTGCAATGCCAGTGCAGAGCGCATCCTCGGCCTGGCCCTGGCCCAGCTCAAAGGCCAGACTTCGGTCGAGCCGGAATGGCAAAGATTCCGCGAAGACGGCACGCCAATGCCCAGGGAAGAGTGGCCCAGTGTTGTCGCCGTGCGTACCGGCCAGCCACAGCTGAACCGTGTGGTGTGCCATCGCAGGCCCGACGGCAGTGAGTTCTGGGCACTGATCAACGTGCAGCCCCTGGTGGACGGGAACGGCGCCCCGTCGGGGTATGTCAGCACCATTACCGACATCAGCAAGCGCCGGCAGGCGGAGCAGGAAATCGTCCGGCTGAACGTCAACCTGGAAAAGCGCGTGCTGCGCAGGACCGCCCAGCTGGAAGTCGCCACCCGGGAGATCGAGGCCTTCTCTTATTCCGTGGCGCATGACTTGCGGACACCGTTGAGCACCATCGACGGATTTTGTGCGCTGCTTGAAAAAGCGGTTCCACCTGAATCGGGTGAGCGCGCACATCATTTCATGGGCCGCATACGCAGCAGTGTGCGCCGCATGGGTGAGCTGACCGATGGCTTGCTGTCCCTGGCCCAGTTGTCGCGGACCAGCCTGAACTGGGAGTCTGTCGACATCAGTACCGAGGCGGCCAAGATCATCAAGCAGTGGACGGAAAACGATCCTGACCGCCGGGTGCGGATCACCGTCGAGCCCAACCTGTGGGGCCGGGCGGACGTTGCATTGCTGCGTCAGGTGCTGGAGAACCTGATCGCCAATGCATGGAAGTTCACCTCGAAAAAACCGCACACCGAAATCCTGGTCGGAAAAGAAGCAGGGGCCGAGGACCAGGTGGTGTATTTTGTGCGGGACAACGGTGCCGGCTTCGACATGGCGTATGCCGACAAGCTCTTCGGCACTTTCGAGCGGCTGCATTCACCGGAAGAGTTCGCCGGCAGCGGCATCGGGCTGGCCACGGTCAAACGCATCATCACCCGCCACGGCGGAAAAATCTGGGCCAAGTCGGCAGTGGGTGAGGGCAGTACCTTTTATTTCACGCTCGGAGGCGAGCAGGCCGGTGCCATGCCGGCTGAGGGGGACGTGTTTGACGATTCAGGCGTTGCGCTGACAGACAGCGCAAGTACGTTCGAGGACGCCGGAGAAGTAAGTCCCAAGGGGGCTGGCCCCATCAGCACGGACAACGATGTCTTCACGGTCAGTGACCAGCAGTTCAGCAATGCGTTTGAACATGCGGCCATCGGGATGACGCTGATCGGCATCGACTCGCGCCGGCTGAAGGTCAACGCCGCTTTTTGCCAGATGCTGGGGTATTCAGAGGCGGAAATGCTGTCGCGCACCATCCATGACCTGACCCATCCCGACGATATTGCCTGGGACCTGGAGCAGCGCCGCAGGGCATTGGCTGGCGAAATCGAATCGTTCCACGTCGAAAAGCGCTACATCCACAAGTCCGGCCGTACTGTATGGGGCTACATGAGCTGCTCCCTTGTGCGCGATGCAGACAGAAAGCCGCTTCAATTTATCGCGCAGATCCAGGACATCACCGAGCGCAAGCAGACCGAGCAGGTTCTGCGTGAAAGCGAAGAACGCTTTCGCGCACTCACGGCGCTGGCCTCCGACTGGTTCTGGGAGCAGGACGAAAACTTCCGCTTCGTCGAGGTTCCCGGCGAAGCCCCAAGCGCCTCCGGCATCCCGAAATCGGCCCATGGCAAGACTGCCTGGGAGCTCGACTACATCAACATCGAAGCCGGTGCGTTGGCCGAGTACAAGGCCAAAATAGCCCGGCACGAGGTTTTCCGCGACCTTGAAAGTACACGGCGCGACTCCAAGGGGCGGCCGCGCTACTTCAGCATCAGCGGCGTGCCGAAATTCGACGCCAACGGAAAATTCACCGGCTACCGCGGCACGGGACGCGACACCACCGAAATCCGCCGTGTCACCGAGGCCCTGCGCACCAGCGAAGCGCAGCTGCGCGAAATCACCGATACCGTGCCGGCCTGGATCACTTACGCTGACGCCAACCAGCGTCTGTGCTTTCATAACCGGGCCTACGAGGAAGTCTTCGGCATGACGCAAGCGCAGCTCGAAGGCAAGACCATCCGGGAAATCCTGGGCGACGAGATGTACGCGCTGGTCAAGCCCAGGGTGGAAGAGGTGCTGCAGGGCTACCCGGTGGTCTACGAGCGATCGCAGAAAACCGCCCGCGGCGGCATGCGCGACTACGTGGTCAATTATTTCCCGCGCTACGGCGACGGCGCCGACGAAGGCAAGGTGATCGGCTTCTACACGCTGGCCAATGACGTCACCGAACTCAAGCGCATTGACCGCATGAAGAGTGAATTCGTCTCGACGGTCAGCCATGAGCTGCGCACGCCGCTCACCTCGATCCGGGGCTCGCTGGGCCTGATCTCCGGCGGTGTTGCCGGCCAGCTGCCCGACGCCGTCAAGACGCTGGTGGGCATCGCGAAAACCAACTGTGAGCGCCTGATCCGGCTGATCAATGACATCCTGGACATCGAGAAGATCGAGTCCGGCAAGATGACCCTGGATTTTCAGGCCATCGAACTCAGGCCTTTGCTGGAGCAGGCGCTGGCCGCCAACGAAGGCTACGGCGCGGCGAAGAATGTGCACCTGCAGCTCGAGTTTCCCGACGAGGACCTGCAGGTCAGGGTCGACAGCGACCGGCTGACGCAGGTGGTGACCAACCTGCTGTCCAATGCGATGAAGTTCTCGCCCGAAGGCGGCACGGTGGATATTCACGTGGCTCGCAGCGAAACGGGCATACGCGTCGAGGTGCGGGACCACRGGCCCGGCATTCCGGAGGAATTCCGCAACCGCATCTTCCAGAAATTCTCCCAGGCCGACTCCTCCGATACACGGCAAAAGGGCGGCACGGGCCTGGGCCTCAATATTTCACGGGCCATCATCGAGCGCCTGGGCGGCAGCATCGGTTTTCATACCGACCCCGGGGTCGGCACCACCTTCTTCTTTGAACTGCCCGAATGGGTGGATTCGCCGGAGCGTACTTCAGGTTTCTCGGCACTGGTCGAACAGCGGCCGCGCGTCCTGGTTTGCGAGGACGACCCGGACATCTCCCGCCTGATCAGCATGATGCTCGACAAGGGTGGTTTTGATACCGAAATGGTGTACACAGCCAGACAGGCCGTCGCGGAGCTGGCAAAAAGGCGGTACGCCGCCGTCACGATAGACCTGAAGCTGCCCGACCAGGACGGCATTGCGCTGATCAGGGCGCTGCGCGCCCAGCTGCATACACGCGACGTGCCCATCGTGGTGGTGTCGGCCTCGGCGGCCGAGGGGCGGATCCAGTTCAACGAACAGTCCCTGACCGTATCGGACTGGCTGGAAAAACCCATCGATGAGAACATGCTCGTGCTGGGCGTGCGGCGCGCCATTGCCGGTTCGGTCGAAGCCCGCGCCGTCATCCTGCATGTTGAAGACGATCCGGACATCCAGCGCATCGCAGCGACCATTGCCCAGGGGTTTGCAACCTTCGTCTTTGCCGACACGGTGCAGGAAGCACGTGACCGGCTGAAGGAACAGCGCTTTGACCTGGTCCTGCTGGACCTCAGCCTGCCGGGCGGTTCGGGCTGGGACTTGCTCAAGGACGTTGAGGCGATGGACGGCCCGCCGCCGGTGGTGATTTTCTCGGCACTGGAGGTGGACAGGCTTCAAGCCACGCGGGCGGCCGCCGTGCTGGTCAAGGCCAAGACTTCCAACACCGAGCTCCTCGAAACCTTGCGGCGCGTGCTCGGGCAAAGCAATTCTGCGGAATCGCCTACGGACGAAGCCTGAACCTGTACCGGGCCCGCGGCAGGCTACGGGGTTTCTAGCGCGCTAGTGAATAAATCCGGGATTTAGCCTTTACTGGCTTGCGCGAGCAGCTATATTTTTCATAGCAAATTCACGCGGAAGGCGTGGTCATCAGCGCGGTATAACGGCGCTGCATTTCCTCCGGCGACACGGTTTCAATGCTGTGCCCCACACTCCACCGGTAGCCTGCCGGGTCGCGAAAGCTGCCTGAGCGCTCACCGTAAAACTGGTCTTGCGCCGCCATTTCCAGCGTGGCGCCGGCTTTCAGCGCACGTGCAATCACCTCATCGCAGTTGTCCACATGCAGGTGCAGCGTGACGGTGGCCGGCGCGCCGGCATCGGGCGCCCGGGTGCCGTACTCCGGGAATTCTTCCGACACCATCAGCGTGGCGCCGTCAAAGTCCAGTTCGGCATGGCCGATGCGGCCATCGGGTTCTGTGAGCCGGAATTTTTCCGTAGCGCCAAAAACCGAGGTGTAAAACGCCATGGCCTTTGCAGCATTTTTGACATGAAGGTAGGCAAACAATTCGTGGGTGGCCATATCGTCTCCGTCGGTGATGTGAAGGAACCAGGCGAGGCCTGAGGTGCTGCCGGCCTGGCCTGAAATTATGAGGCGCATTGGAGCTCAGTGACAACCCGGTATGCAGTGGGCATGCACCGCCCGGCCAGGCGCCTGAAGAACGCGGTCACGGCACTGTCACCGAACCGTCATGCAAAGGCAACACACTGTATGACCGCCACTGTCCGGGGCAGGTCGCCCGATACCGGCTGCCCTGCGCCTGCCGTGTCCGATTCACTCCAATTTTGACTACTTCACGCCACTTCTGAATGGACATCACTTACGGCGCCGACAGAACCGGCCTGCTCTGCGGCTACAGGTTTGAAAACGGCGCACCCGGCATACCGGTAGATCTTTTGGAGGCGGCCGCCTGGCTGCAGGACGAAAGACCCAAGGGAAAATCAGATTTCGTCTGGCTGCACTTCAACCTGAGTGACGCCGCGGCGGAGGCGAGCATCCGCAAGCATTTGCACGCCGTACCCGAGTTTTTCGAGGCCCTGCATGCGGGTTCAAGATCCACCCGCATAGAAGATGCGCACGACACACTGATTGCTGTCGTCAACGACGTGGCGTATGAATTCGCGTTTGACCCGGCTGAGATGTCCAGCCTGTGGCTGAACGTGGCGCCCCATATGGCACTGAGCGCGCGCTCCCATCCCCTGCGTTCCATCGACCGCATGCGTGACGCCATCAAGAACGGCAAGCCGCTGGCGTCATCGGTGTCATTTCTGAACCAGCTGCTGCGCGAACAGGGCGATGTGCTGGTGCGCATCGTGCGTGACGCCACTGTCCAGGTGGATGTGGTGGAAGACAAATTCCTGGTCGGCCGGCTGCATAACCGCCGGGCTGACCTGGGCAAGTTGCGTCGGGTGCTGGTGCGGCTGCAGAGGCTGCTCGCGCCGGAGCCCGGTGCGCTTTTCCGCCTGCTGCGGTTGCCGCCGCCATGGGTCAGCGAGCACGACCTGGAGGAGCTCCGCCAGGCGACGGAAGAATTCTCATTGACCATCAGGGACATGTCCGAACTGAAAGAGCGCATCAAGCTCCTGCAAGAAGAAATTGCAGCACAGGTCAGCGAGGAAACCAACCGCAGCGTCTTCATCCTGACGATGGTCACGGTACTGGCGCTCCCCATCAATATTGTTGCCGGCCTGCTGGGAATGAATGTGGGCGGCATCCCCCTGGCCGAACATCCTCACGGCTTCATGGTGATCGTGGGGATCATTGGCGTTTTCACCGCCTTCGCGGCCTGGTATGTTTACCGGAAGAAATAGCGTTCATGGGTCATCTCGTTGGTGGAATCCGCCGGGCGGGCGCGGCTTTTTATGAGAATGTGCGATATTTGCAACGGTCGCTCATCCACTAAATCCAACCCTTTGCGTGTTACCCATGTTCAAAATTTTTGTTTCTGTCCTTGCCTTGCTGTTGTCGAGCGTGACACACGCCGCGGCCAACCCCGCGTCTTTTCCCTTTGATTCGAACCAGCTCGCGGGCCTTTGGGCCGAGAGCTACAACACCGAGCCCGCGTGCGCGCCCGGCAACCTCAAAATGCGCATGCAGCTCAGCCGGGATGGAACGGTTCTGGACATCACATACGATCGCAAATGGAAGACAGCGCTCGGGGAAACCGAAGGCTCACGCGCCACAGTATTGTCTGCGGGCCCAACTACCCTGGTGATTCAATACGAGGGGGAGAAGCGTCTCAAGGAATCCGGCCGGCCACTCGAGTGGGAACTCACGGTCGTGGCGCCCGGTGTGTACCGCTGGCGCGAGACGGATTGGGAGCCCGGCCGCGTCAATATCGTGGTGGGCGTCCGATGCTCCCTGTGAGGCGGCTGACCCCATGGTGGGCCTCGCCGGTTGCCGGTCTTCATCTTTGTCAAACGCTGCGCTTTAAAAAAAAGGAGCTCCCTTGTTCACACGAATTTCGCTAACCCGTCTGTATGTGGGCTCCGTCTACAAATTGGTCTTCATCGGCCTGGTTTTCTCCTTGTTGCCCCTCTGTGTGGTGTTTGGCGTTCTCGCTGGATTCGGTTTCAACACGGTGCAGTGGAACGGCCGACAGGTATACGGAGTGATGGGCTTCGTGCTTGGGCCCGTCGTAGGCATTCTGATGACGGGGTTTCTCACGGTCGCTCTTGGTACCGCCTGTGTTTTCGGCCTCTGGCTTTTCTCGAAGTTCAGGCCGCTCTCGCTTTGGGCCAGGAACGTCACTCATCATGCCGATGAGTCGGCCTGATCTTCTCCAGGAAGACGGCTCGCTGCCTTTGCATCACACTTCGATGTGCATGTTCAACTGGTTCAACGCGCCTTGCTGCGGTTCATTGCGTTGTCGAATTCCTCACGCGAGAGAAAACCGTCCTTGTTGACGTCGGCCTCGTCAAAATGCCTGGAGACGCCTCGAAAGTTCGATGCCTCGTCGCGGCTGACCTTCCCATCGCCGGTTTTGTCCATGAACTTGAAGGCGCGCTCCAGGTCTTTGGGCTCGTAATAGRTGACTGTTGTCGGCGCCGGCGTGGAAGCGGGCGCGGCGGCGGGAGCGGGCGCTGCCATGGCCGGCTCAGCGGTCTGGGCTTGTGCCTGCGCGGCCAGCAAGGCTGCCGCGGTGGCCAGGGCCAGCAAGGAGACCGGCATCCAGATGCGGTGGTGGTTCAGGCTGGAAGGCGTATTGGTGGGGGTGTTGGTTGTCGCGTGCATGGGCTTCCTAAGGGAGTGTGGTCAGTCACCATTGGATGCTATCCCCGTACCCAATACCAGTGTTCGTGCAGGGTGTTGCGCCGGTGTACCTGCCGGCGGAGCGTGGATACATTTCTTTGCATGCGGAGTCCGGGGCACGTACACAAGG